>JAQXFQ010000059.1 GCA_029005175.1 Bacillota bacterium | reverse complement strand
CGGGGTCGAGGGGCAGCGCCCTTCGTGGGGTCGTAGGGGCAAAGCCCCTACAAAACCAAAGTGTAGCAAAGACTTAAAATAGAAAACAATGCGAAGCTCGTGAAAAACTAACGAGAAAATCGAAGATTTGCGAGTGGACGTCAATCAGTTAAATTATGATTTATTGAATATTATCGAATAATAAAAATTAAAGAGAGGGAAGACCTGTGTTTCACGAATTAAATGAAGAATGCGGTGTATTCGGCATTTACGGCACAGACGAAAAAATGGTAGTGGAACTGTCGCACCTCGCACTGTATGCATTGCAGCACAGAGGGCGCGACGGTGCGGGACTTGCCGTGACCGACGGCGAGACTATTCACAGCTACAAGGATTTGGGTCTGGTAGCCGATGTGTTCACCCCGTCTGTATTAAAAAGCATAAAGCCCGGTAAAATTGCCATAGGTCATGTGCGAAATTCGCGCAAGGCTGTGGTGGAGAGATTTGCCGCCCAGCCGCTGGTTATGCGCTATATGAAAGGCTCAATGGCACTTGCCAATAACGGCGCGCTGGTCAACGGCTTTGAGATGCGCAGCGCATTGGAGCATGACGGAGCTATGTTTCAGACATCGGGCGACGCTGAGATAATCGCCTACATAGTAGCCCGCAAGCGTGTGCAGTCAGGCTCATTGGAAAATGCCATTGTAGAGGCTATGGACGAGATTCGGGGCGCGTATTCGCTGGTGATTCTGGGCAGGCACAAGCTGATTGCTGCCCGTGACCCGCGCGGCATGCGTCCGCTTTCACTCGGCAAAATCGGAGAAAGCTGGATAGTGGCAAGCGAAACCTGTGTGTTTGACAGCATAGGAGCGGAATTTGTCCGCGATGTTGAGCCGGGCGAGGTTATCATGGTCGATGACAAGGGACTTCATTCCGACAGGACACACTGCAATAAGCAGAAGCCGGCACTCTGTATCTATGAATATGTATATTTTGCGCGCCCCGACTCAGCCATAAACGGCAAGAGCGTTCACGGAATCCGTCTGGAAATAGGCAAGCTGCTGGCCAAGGAGCATCCCGTCGAAGCCGACATTGTGTGCGGCGTTCCCGATTCAGGCATTTCGGCGGCTATCGGCTATTCGCTGGGCAGCGGAATTCCTTACGGAACGGCTCTGATAAAGAACAAATATGTCTCACAGGCTCATCTGCCCAAGGATGATGAGCAAATTCAGAAAATTGCGCTCAAATGCAAGTTGAATGTTCTGGAATCTATTGTCAAGGGCAAGCGCGTGATTCTGGTGGACGATTCGATTATCAAGGGCATGACCGCTCAGTATATAATCAGTCTTCTCCGCAAGGCAGGTGCGACAGAGGTTCATTTGAGAATTTCATCCCCGCCTGTATTCAACACCTGTTACTTCGGCACGACTATAAACGACCGAGGTTCTCTTATTACCAGCACCATGAGGGTGGAAGAAATCTGCAAGGCTGTAGGCGCGGATTCGCTGGGCTTTGTGTCGATAGCGGGACTGCATTCTATCAGCGGACTTGGCGACAGCGGCATATGCGACGCCTGCTTTACGGGCAATTATCCCATGGAGATTGACGAGCAGGAGCATTTTAATAAATACGACCATAAATTCGGCGAAGAGCCGGAGGTATAAATCAGGAGGTAAATTAATATGAGCAGTACCAAAAGTTACAGCAACAGCTACAAGGAAGCGGGCGTAGACGTTACCGCAGGCTACAAGTCGGTGGAGCTTATCAAAGAACACGTTGCACGCACAAATGTTCCCGGAGTGGTTTCGAGCATCGGCGGCTTCGGCGGTCTTTTTGAGCCGAATTTTGCCGGCATGAAAACTCCTACACTCGTTTCGGGTACAGACGGCGTGGGCACCAAGCTGAAAATAGCATTCCTCATGGACAAGCACGACACCGTGGGTATCGACTGCGTGGCTATGTGTGCAAATGACGTTGCCTGCAGCGGCGCACAGCCTCTCTTTTTCCTCGACTACCTCGCAGTGGGCAAGAATATCCCCGAGAAGGTGGCTCAGATCGTCGGCGGCGTTGCCGAGGGCTGCGTTCAGGCGGGCTGCGCTCTTATCGGCGGCGAAACTGCCGAAATGCCTGGCTTCTATCCTCCCGAGGAATACGACCTTGCGGGCTTCTGCGTAGGTCTTGCCGACAAGGAAAAAATCGTTGACTGCGCTAATGTCAAGGTCGGCGATACACTCATCGGCGTTGCTTCTACAGGTCTTCATTCAAACGGCTTCTCGCTGGTTCGCTCTACTCTCAGAGTAAGTCCGCAGAACATCAATATGTATGTTGACGAGTTTGGCAAGACACTGGGCGAAGAGCTTCTCACACCTACAAGAATTTATGTTAAGTCGGTTCTTGCTCTCCAAAAGGAAGTTGCAGTTCACGGCATTTCCAATATCACAGGCGGCGGCTTCTATGAGAATATCCCGCGTATGCTGCCCGACGGAATGATGGCTAAGGTGCAGCGCAGCGCGGTTAAGGTTCTGCCCGTATTCAACTATATTCAGAAGGTCAGCGACGGCAAGATTGACGACCACGATATGTTCAACACCTTCAACATGGGCGTAGGCTTGGTTGTGGCTGTTGACCCGTCCGAGGTTGATAAGGCAATCGAGGTGCTCAAGGCAAACGGCGAGGACGCTTATGTAATCGGAGAAGTTGTCAGCGGCACAGAGGGCGTTGAGATATGCTGAACATCGCAGTATTCGTATCGGGCGGCGGAACAAACCTGCAGGCTCTGATTGACGCACAGGACCGAGGCGAGATAAATAACGGAAAAATCACGTATGTTCTCGCCAGCAACGAAAAGGCGTATGCCATTGAGCGCGCCAGGAAAGCGGGCATTGAGAGCGAGGTTGTTTCGCGCAAGGCTTATGCCACGAGTGAGGAATACGACGCGGCAATTCTCGCCGCGCTCGAAAACCGTAGTATTGACTTGATAGTGCTTGCGGGATTCCTCTCGATTCTCGGTCCGACAGTAATCGAAAAATATCGCAACAAGATTATAAACATTCACCCCTCGCTGATTCCTCTCTTCTGCGGCGACGGATTTTACGGCAAAAAGGTTCACACCGCCGTGCTCGCCAGCGGCATGAAGGTGACGGGCGCGACGGCGCATTTCGTCAATGAAATCACCGACGGCGGCGCAATTATATTGCAGAAGCCTGTCATGATTGAGCAGGGCGACAACGAGGACATTCTGCAATACCGCGTAATGCGACAGGCAGAGTGGGAGATTCTCCCCAAGGCGGTGTCGCTATTCTGTGAGGGCAGAATCAAAATTGTAGGCAATAAGACTGAGATTATTTGATTGAAAGGAGAGTTAAAAACATGGAAATAATCAATCTTGCAAAGGAACTCGGCTCAACCACATATCCCGGCAGAGGTATCGTGCTGGGCAAGAGCAAAAGCGGCAAGTGTGCCGTTATCGCATACTTCATCATGGGCAGAAGCATCAACAGCCGCAACCGCGTGTTTGTTGAGCAGGACGGCGGCATCCGCACTGAGGCATTCGACCCCGCAAAGCTGGTTGACCCCTCACTTGTCATCTATGCTCCCGTGCGTGTACTGGGCGATGACACTATCGTGACAAACGGCGACCAGACCGATACAATTTATGATTTCATGGCTGAGGGCAAGACATTTGAGGATGCTCTCAGAACCCGCACATTCGAGCCGGACGAGCCGAATTACACACCTCGAATCAGCGGCGTTGTCGCAAAGAACGGCGACTACAAGCTCTCTATTCTCAAGAGCGCAAACGGAAATCCCGATTCTGTTCAGAGATATTTCTTTGAATACACGTCAACTCCCGCAGGTCAGGGTCACTTTATCCACACCTACAAGTGCGACGGCAATCCTATTCCAAGCTACGAGGGCGAGCCGACATGGGTCACAATCGACACCGACAGCATAGATGAATTTACAGACACCGTTTGGAATAATCTGAATGAAGATAACAAGGTGTCGCTCTTTACCCGATTCATCAACCTTGAAACGGGCGAAGTTGAAACGAAGATTGTAAATAAGAACGTGTAATATCAGTGCATAAGAAAGGAAATGTATCAGATGAACGAATTAATGCTGAAATACGGCTGCAACCCCAATCAGAAACCCTCCAGAATTTTCATGGAGGACGGCAGTGAGCTTCCTATTGAGGTGCTCAACGGCAAACCGGGTTATATCAACCTCCTTGACGCATTCAACAGCTGGCAGCTCGTCAGCGAACTCAAAAAGGCAACAGGCTACTGCGCCGCAGCTTCATTTAAGCATGTAAGCCCCGCAGGCGCGGCAATCGGCACACCTCTTTCCGATGTGCTCAAGAAGATTTACTTTGTGGACGACCTCGAACTCTCTCCGCTCGCATGCGCATATGCAAAGGCAAGAGGCGCAGACAGAATGTCCTCCTACGGCGATTTTATTGCACTTTCTGATGTGTGCGACGTTCCCACTGCAAAGATGATTCAGCGCGAGGTTTCCGACGGAGTTATCGCTCCCGGCTACGAGCCTGAAGCACTTGAAATCCTCAAGTCCAAGAGAAAGGGTACTTATAACATCATCAAAATGGACGAAAATTATGTTCCCGCTCCCATCGAGCGCAAGCAGGTTTACGGCGTGACATTTGAGCAGGGCAGAAACGAGCTTGTGATTGACGACGCTATGATGAGCAATATTGTCACCGAGAGCAAAGACCTCCCCGAGAGCGCAAAGCATGATTTGATTATTTCGCTCATCACGCTCAAATACACCCAGTCCAACTCCGTATGTTATGTCAAGGACGGTCAGGCAATCGGCGTTGGCGCAGGTCAGCAGTCCAGAGTGCACTGCACACGTCTGGCCGGCAACAAGGCGGACAACTGGTATCTCCGTCAGAACGAGAAGGTTTTGAACCTCCCGTTCAAGGCTGATATTCGCCGCCCCGACCGTGACAATACCATTGACGTCTACATCAGCGACGATTATGAGGATGTATTGGCAGACGGCACATGGGAGCTTTTCTTCACCGAGAAGCCCGAACCCTTCACCAAGGAGGAAAAGAAGGCATGGCTCGCTACAATGAGCGGCGTATCTCTGGGCAGTGACGCATTCTTCCCGTTCGGCGACAACATCGAGCGCGCCAAGAGAAGCGGCGTGCAGTACATCGCACAGCCCGGCGGCTCTATCCGCGACGATAACGTAATCGAAACCTGCAACAAGTACGGCATGACAATGGTATTCACAGGCATCCGTCTTTTCCACCACTGATTGTGGAAAAGTAATGCGATACCAACTTTAGCTTCGGTTAAATCAGCATATTTTTCGGAAGGAATGAATTAAGATTATGACATATCTGGTAGTTGGCGGCGGCGGACGCGAGCATACTATTATCCGCAAGCTCAAGGAAAGTCCGAACGTTGATAAAATCTACTGCACCCCCGGCAACGGCGGCATTTCCAAGGACGCCGAGGTGTTTGACGTAGCCGCGACCGATATTGAGGGGGTTGTGGCACTCGCCGAGAAGCTCAAGGTTGACTGCGTGTTTGTCGCTCCTGATGACCCGCTGGTGCTCGGCATGGTTGACGCACTGAATGAAAATGGCATCCGCGCCTTTGGTCCGAACAAAAAGGCGGCAATCATCGAGGGCAGCAAGGTTTTCTCAAAGGAGCTTATGAAGAAATACGGCATTCCCAGCGCGGCCTATGAGGTATTCAACGAACCCAAGGCGGCTATGGAATACATCAGGGAGCAGAACACCTATCCCGCTGTAATCAAGGCGGACGGTTTGGCTTTGGGCAAGGGCGTTGTGATTGCGGAGAATGTCGAGGAGGCGGAAAATGCTATTCATTCCATTATGGAGGATAAGATTTTCGGCAATTCGGGAAACAACATCGTCATCGAGGAATTTCTGACAGGTCCCGAGGTTTCGGTGCTTGCGTTTACTGACGGCAAGTGTGTAAAGCCGATGGTTTCCTCAATGGATCACAAGCGTGTATTCAACGGCAATCTCGGACCGAACACAGGCGGCATGGGCACAATCAGCCCGAACCCCTACTATACCGACGAGGTTGCAAAGGAGTGCATGGAAAAAATCTTCCTGCCCACAATCAATGCGATGAATGCCGAGGGCAGAACCTTCAAGGGCTGTCTTTATTTCGGACTCATGCTCACACCCAACGGTCCTAAGGTTATCGAGTACAACTGCCGATTCGGCGACCCCGAGGCGCAGGTTGTACTGCCACGCTTGAAGACGGATTTCTCCGACGTAATCAATGCGATTATCGACGAAAAGCTGGGCGAGCTTGAAATAGAGTGGTACGACGGCGCATGTGCATGCGTTATCATGGCGTCCGGCGGCTATCCCGGCAAGTATGAAAAGGGCATCGTGATAAAGGGTCTGAACGAGGACGGTCAGGTTGACGGCGCAACTGTGTTCCACGCAGGCAGCGCGTTCAAAGATGGTCAGTTCGTAACAAACGGCGGTCGTGTTCTCGGCGTTACAGCCAAGGGCAAGGATTTGGACGAGGCGCTCGAAAGGGCTTATGAGGCTGTGGAGAAGATAGATTTCAGCGGCGCACATTACCGCACCGACATAGGTCGCGCATACAAGCAGCAGTAATATAGAATAATAAAAAGCATTGTCGCTCGAAATAAGTGACAATGCTTTTTTTGCAAATCATTCCGAAATAATACTGCCTATGTCCTCCAGCTCGTACTCGGGAAAATATCTGACCTTTAAGCCGCGACTTGTGATGAACTCGCATATTGCGTTAAAATCGGGGTGGGCGGAGAGATTGCCGTTGAAGATGATCTCATTTCCCACTCTGCCCGAAGCGCCGCCCAGAAAGCCGTATTCAAAGCCCGACAGCCTGACGAAGCCCTGACGGATTTTCAGCACGTCAATATCGCCGTAACTGCTGAGTTTGCGAAATATTCCCTCGTCAGATGTTATCAACGAATGGCCGTCCACCACGACTATATTGCATTTGGTGTAGCCCTGTCTGACGTTGATTAATTCAAGCCTGCGTTTTTTCACTTCATCCAGCAGAGCGGAGGAGGTGTATTTTAGGTTGTGTATGAAATATTTTTCGAGACAGACGGCGTTGAATTTAATATTTTCGGGATAGCTGAAGCCGATTTCTGATGTATCGCCGATAAATACATCCGCGTTTGCGCCCGCGCTCATACGACAGCAGAATATATCCGCGTGAGATGCTACGGCGGAGTATGTTATGCCATCGGTGTGTATTAATTTCAGCTTAAATCCTGAATTATAAAGATAATTCAAAAGAGGCTCACCGGCGTCCTTTGATATATGTATTTTGCGCATTTTTAAACCTCCTGTATTTGTTCATATTATTTCTGAAATAAAATATATAAAATTCTCAATATAATAATTTAATATTAAGTGATATAATAATTATCTTGTACCGGCATTTATTTGCCGAAGTAATACGTTGCATTGTTAATAATTTATGTATTTATGCAGTAAATTATTGACACATATTTGTTCACGTGCTATTATTTAATTCAGGAAAATGTGTAAAGGCACCACTTGCACGTTTTTTTGTTGGACGGATAAATACCGCTTGTGTATTGTCCGCCCTTCTTTTTTTGCCTTGCATTTGAAGCTGCTTAGTGATAAAATTTAATGCATAACAATGTCAAATTTTCGGAGGTATGCATAATATATGGATATAGAAAGCTTTAAGAATCTGGCAGGTCTGCAGGGCATGCTGCTGATTATGCTTGTTGTGGGACTTATTGCGCGCAAAACCGGAACTATTACCGAGGCGGGCAAAAAGAGCATCACTGATCTTATCATCAATATAATCCTGCCGTGCAACATAATATATTCGTTTATGATAGAATTTTCATATTCGATATTCATAAGCTGCGGCGTGGTGCTGATAATTTCGATATTGATTCAGGTGATGTGTACCGCGATAAGCAGGTTTTGCTATAATAAGGTTCCGGGCGGCAAAAAAGAGGTGCTGCAATATGCCACAGTTTGCTCCAATGCCGGGTTTATGGGCAATCCGATAGCCGAATCGGTGTTCGGCTCAATCGGACTGCTGTATGCCTCAATATATCTGATACCGCTGAGAATAGTCATGTGGTCGGCGGGAGTGTCGTATTTTACCCACACCACCGACAAAAAGACGCTGATCAAGAGAGTAGCCACACATCCCTGCATTGTGGCGGTCTACATAGGATTATTTCTTATGATAACGCAGATACAGCTTCCCGCCTTTGTGAATAAGACAATATCTACCATAGGCAGCTGCACTACCGCCATGTCAATGTTTATTATAGGTGCAATTTTGGCGGAAGTCAATGTGAAAACCGTGATAAGCAAGGTCACGTTGCTTTACTCGGGACTGCGGCTTGTGATAATTCCGCTGGTTGTATTTGCGGGATGCATGGTATTCCGCGTGAATCCGTTACTTACAGGCGTGTCGGTAGTGCTGGCAGGAATGCCTGCGGGAACTACGACGGCTATTCTGGCGGCAAAATACGGCGGCGATGAGAAATTTGCCACTAAATGCGTTGTGCTGAGCACGGTGCTGTCACTGATAACCATACCGATATGGTGCACGGTTGTGATTGCGATAGGTGCGTGAAGTATAATTTAAAACAGCACTAAAGTAGGACACCTACAATGGGAATCAAGAGGGTACAGGGCAGCGCCTTGGTGGGAAAGTCACCACAAAGCTAAAGTGTAAGAAAATAGCCAAAATAGAAAAATGCACCCATTCTAAACTCAAAAGAAAACTAACGAAAAAATCCAAGATTTTCAAGTGGACGTTGCGCATATAAATTATGAAATTAAAAAAAATTTAGTAATATTTTTCAAAAAAATAATGACAAAATAAAATTTTTATGATATAATTTTACTTAAATTTTATGAGGAGGTGAATTTTTTTAAAGTTGTAAGCCTAAGCGCCTGAACCACACCGATTTAATCCATTGTGTGGTTGACGAGGGTGGAAGTTAATCGAAATATTCGGCGGATGCTTCCCGGCAGTTCAGAGCTGCTGCATATCGGCATACAAATTCTGCGGGCAACCGCAGGGAACAAAAGTGCCGTTACTCTGACTTTTTGGAGGTAAATTAAATTATGTGCGGTATCGTAGGATACATAGGCAATAAAAACTCAACAGAAATACTTATAGACGGTCTGAAAAAGCTGGAATACAGAGGGTACGATTCAGCAGGTGTGGCCGTATTTGAAAAAGACAGGGTTAATATGATAAAGGCAAAGGGCCGCATAAAGAACCTTGAAGATAAGATAGGCGATAATGTACCGCAGGGTGTGTGCGGTATAGGTCATACGCGCTGGGCCACTCACGGCGAGCCTTCGGATGTGAACAGCCACCCCCACAGAAGCGGCAAGGTTACTCTGGTGCACAATGGCATTATCGAGAATTATTCCGAGCTGCGCGAGCAGATGAAGTCCGAGGGGCGTGTGTTCCTTTCTGAAACAGATACGGAGGTTGCCGCCCAGCTCATAGATAAATATTATGACGGCGACCCTATGGATGCAATTTACACTGCGATTTCCTATATTCGCGGTTCATATGCATTCGGCATACTCTTTGACGATTACCCAGATAAGCTTTTTGCCATCCGAAAGGACAGTCCGCTGATAGTGGGTATCGGTGAGGGCGAAAATTTCATAGCGTCCGACATCCCCGCAATCCTCAGCAGAACTAACAAATATTATCTTCTTGAAGAAAACGAGCTTGCAATTATCACCTCGAACGATATTGAGATATTCGGCAAGAGCAGAAGCCCGATTACAAAGGAAATATTTACCGCGACATGGGATGTTTCGGCAGCCGAAAAGGGCGGCTACGACCACTTCATGCTCAAGGAAATCAACGAGCAGCCCAAGGTTCTCAGCGATACAATTATGCCGCGTCTGAAAAACGGCGCGGATAAGATATTCGCCGAGGAGATGCCCGATATATCCAAAATAAAGCGTTTGCATGTGGTTGCCTGCGGAAGCGCGCTGCATGCAGGCATGGTGGGCAAGCATGTGATAGAGAGCATCGCAAAGGTGCCGGTTATCACCGAGATTGCCTCTGAATTCAGGTATTCCAACCTGTTTTTTGAGGATGGCGACGCAGTTGTGCTTATTTCTCAGAGCGGAGAGACAGCCGATACATTGGCAGCTTTGAGAATCGCAAAGTCTATGGGCGTTCCCACTATCGCCATTGTGAATGTCGTTGGTTCGACAATTGCCCGCGAAGCCGACATAGTGCTTTATACATGGGCGGGACCCGAAATAGCGGTTGCCACAACCAAGGCATACACCTGTCAGGTGGCGGTAATGCTCATGCTCGCCCTCAGATTTGCGTACGAACGCAAGACTGTTTC
This sequence comes from Bacillota bacterium, assembly GCA_029005175.1. Classification (GTDB taxonomy): domain Bacteria; phylum Bacillota; class Clostridia; order Oscillospirales; family Acutalibacteraceae; genus RUG762. The sequence goes on along the minus strand of JAQXFQ010000059.1, from coordinate 24,987 downwards.
AGCCCGAGATTTGGAGAAATACGCAGACCTGCTCAAGCAGATTCCCGATATGGTGGCGGGTCAGCTTGCAAATGCTGAGCTTTACAAGTCGATGACCGAAAGCTACAAGGACTGTGAGGATCTGTTCTTTATCGGACGCGGCTACGACTGCGCTCTCTGCTGGGAGGCTTCAATTAAGCTAAAGGAAATTTCATATATTCATTCCGAGGCATACGCGGCGGGTGAATTAAAGCACGGTACTATTTCTTTGATTGAGCCGGGAATGCCTGTAATCGCCATAGCTACCGGTGATAAGCTCTTTGAAAAGACTATCAGCAATGTAAAAGAGGTCAAAGCGCGCGGTGCAAAGGTGATATTGGTGTGCAAAAAGGGCGCAGTGGTTGACAGCACTATTTACGACCACCTCATCGAGGTGCCGGATGTGGATGAATTTATCCGCCCGATTGCCGCGATAGTTCCGCTGCAGATTTTCGCATATTACACGGCGTGCGCACGCGGCTGTGATGTCGATAAGCCGAGAAATCTGGCTAAGTCGGTTACGGTTGAATAATAGAAAGCCGCAGTATGAAAAACCAAAAATTTAATGAATTTAATTTATTCGTCACTTGACAAGAAGGATTTTTGGTATTATAATGACTTTTAGTTTTGAATATGCAATATTATGCATGCTCGGGAAAAGTGCAGATTTTGTATCACACATCAGAGAGCGGAATCCACGGCTGAGAGCTTCCGCAGAGTGACGTTTTGCACGAGCCGCCCGACAGGCGTTGGTTTCAGCGTCGGTGCTTCAATGATGAATTGAACGTTTGTCCCGCGTTAAGGGGCGCAAAGCGGCGTGTGATTTTATCATGCGCAATTTGGGTGGTACCACGGCTCTGTCGTCCCGTATTTTCGGGGTGGCAGAGCTTTTTTGCATATCCATAAAATAAAATTATGCTATTGAATTTTTAGGAAGGAAGATTTGTTACAATGGAATGGACAGGACTTAATGAACTGAGAGAAAAGTATCTCGCATTTTTCGAGACAAAGGGACACCTTCGTCTGCCCAGCTTTTCGCTCATTCCTCACAATGACAACAGCTTGCTGCTCATCAACTCGGGTATGGCTCCTATGAAAAAATATTTCACAGGTGAGATTACACCTCCCCGCAAGAGAGTTACAACCTGCCAGAAGTGCATCAGAACCCCCGACATCGAGCGCGTGGGCATTACAGCACGCCACGGCACATTCTTTGAAATGCTGGGCAATTTCTCATTCGGCGATTACTTCAAGCACGAGGCAACCGCATGGGCTTGGGAGTTTCTCACCAAGACGCTTGAAATGGACGTTGACCGCCTGTGGGTTTCTATTTACGAGGACGACGATGAGGCTTTTGACATATGGACTAAGGAAGTCGGCGTTGCGCCCGAAAGAATCGTCCGTCTGGGCAAGGAGGACAACTTCTGGGAGCACGGTGAAGGTCCCTGCGGTCCCTGCTCCGAGATTTATTACGACCGCGGCGAGGAATACGGCTGCGGCTCTCCTACATGCGGCGTAGGCTGCGACTGCGACAGATATGTTGAAATCTGGAACAACGTATTTACTCAGTTTGACTCCGACGGCAAGGGCACATACACCCCTCTCGACCATCCGAATATAGACACAGGTATGGGTTTGGAAAGACTTGCATGCGTGGTTCAGGGCGTTGACAACCTCTTCCTCGTTGACACCGTGCAGAATATCATGAAGCACATCAGCAAGATTGCAGGTGTAAACTACGGCGATGACCCCAAAACCGACATTTCTCTCCGTGTTATCACTGACCACATCCGCTCTACCACATTTATGATTGGCGACGGCGTAATGCCTTCCAACAACGGGCGTGGCTACGTTCTCCGCCGCCTGCTCAGAAGAGCGGCACGTCACGGTCGTTTGCTCGGCATCGACAGAATGTTCCTCACCGAGGTCTGCGATACAGTTATCCACGAGAACGAGACAGCTTATCCCGAACTCAAGGAGAAGCGCGACTTTATCCACAATGTAATTGCTACTGAAGAAGCAAGCTTCGCTAAAACTATCGACCAGGGCATGAAGATTCTCGAGGACTTTGTCGCTGACCACGACGGTGACACACTCAGCGGCGAGGCTGCTTTCAAGCTCCAGGATACATATGGTTTCCCGATTGACCTCACTGTTGAAATTCTCGCTGACAAGGGCATGAAGGTTGACGTTGAGGGCTTCCGCAAGATTTACGATGATTACCGCATTAAGACAAAGATGGCAGGCGTACATGCTACAACAGAAGCTTGGAAGGGCGATGCAGACCCGTTCAAGGATTTGGAAGCAACTCAGTTCCTCGGCTACACCGAGTCACAGGCAGAGGGCAAGGTTATCGCAATCGTATCGGGCGGCGAGCTTGCCGACAGTGTATCTGAGGGCGACGAGGCTGTAATCGTGCTTGACAAGACTGTTTGCTACGCCGAGAGCGGCGGACAGGTGGGCGATGTCGGTGTAATCACGTCCGACGGCGCAAAGCTTAAGGTCACAAACACAACCAAGAATCCCTCAGGCGTGTTCATGCACACATGCGTTGTCGAAGCAGGTCAGCTCAATGTAGGCGACACTGTAACCTCCGCATACGATGAGGAAATCAGAATGGCGACCAAGCGCAACCACACCGCTGCGCACCTGCTGCAGGCGGCTCTCCGCAAGGTTTTGGGCACACATGTCGAGCAGGCAGGTCAGTTGGTTGACAGCCACGCAGTCAGATTCGACTTCACACACTTCTCCGCGCTCACAGCAGATGAGCTTGCACAGGTCGAGGCTCTCGTAAATGCCGAGATTCTCAAGAGCATTGAGGTCATTAACGTGGAAATGCCCATCGAAGAGGCAAAGAAACTGGGCGCAATGGCTCTCTTTGGAGAGAAGTACGGCGATATTGTCCGCGTAGTCAGAGCGGCAGACGATTTCTCCATTGAATTCTGCGGCGGTACACATGTTGACAACACCTCAAAGCTTGGTCTTTTCAAGATTAAGTCCGAATCCTCCGTTGCATCCGGCGTGAGAAGAATCGAGGCCGTCACAGGCGCAAATGTTCTCGCCATGCTCACCAACGCGCTCAATACAATCAACGAGGCTGCTGCCGCAATGAAGCTGGGCAACCCCGCCGAGTTGGTGCGCAAGAGCGCGGCGATGACCGCTGAAATCAAGGAGAAGGATAAGCAGATAGAGCAGCTTTCCTCCAAGCTGGCAGGCATCCAGGTTGAGTCGCTCATCAATAATGCCGAAGCTGTGGGTGAAACCAAGCTTGTTGTGAGCAAGTTCGACGGTGTAAAGCCCGATGAACTCCGCACCATGGGCGACAAGGTTCGCGATAAGTGCGCCGATTCCGTGGCTGTGTTCGCATCGGTCAACGGCGAAAAGGGAACTATTTTCGTTGCTGTAGGCAAGGAGGCTCTTTCCAAGGGCGCAAACGCAGGCAAGATTGTCAAGGCTGTGGCTCAGGTCACAGGCGGCAACGGCGGCGGCAAGCCCGATACAGCTATGGCGGGCGCAAAGGATCTCTCCAAGCTGGACGAGGCTCTGGCAAAGGCTGGCGAGATTGTCGCAGAGTTTGTAAAGTAATTTAATTTGCTCAAATATAAATCAAAAGCATGCATACGGCTGAATAATACTAATTTTCAATAAAAGTACGACAAAAAATCTTCGCAAAAAACCATATACGCAAGTTTTTCGCTCGATTTTTTTGTACTTTTTTAATTGAAAATCAGTATAAAATCGGCTGTGTGCATGCTTTTTTATTGTCAGAATGTCGTCAGTTCGCAGGTATCTACCTTGCACTTAACGGGAGGAATCAGCATTCGTCGGTCGGAGTTGTAAAAAAATTTGTGTCGATATAGTTCGAGATAGTTCTGACTATGAACTTTCTCTTGTTGCATATGCCGTTGGGAGCATAGTCGGTATCCAGCGACTCGGGCAGGACGAAATGAACGCATTTCACCTTGATGTCCTTGCAGCTTCGCTCGTGGTGAGAGATTACGAAGGTTTTCAGACCTCTGGGATGTTCCTTGTGTCTGTGGTCAAGCTCTGTCACGATGACTGCCACTGCAACTCGCTTGTGAGGGCACACGTTTTTGACAGTAAAGCTGAGATTCAGCAGTCTGCCGAGAGAGCTAAGCTCTCTGTCGCCTAATTCATATTCGAGAACGTCGTTGCAGCCCTCAATTTCTATTTCACACGAACGCTGAAAATCTTCTACGCATTTTACAACAGCGTGATGAGGCGGACGTTTTTCGTCAGCATCAGCACATTCACAGCATTCCTCTGTTGCGGCAGGAATTTCTATTGTTTCGAGATCCGTATCCGTAAGTTTGATTTCTTCATCCATAAATGAAAATCACCTCCAACAGCATTATATGACGATAATGTTGAGAAGGTGAAACGCTTTTTTGTCTAGTTTTTATTTAATGCTCCTTGTAAATATTTCGCCGAAAGCTCCAAATCTTGCGGCTCGTTTATTGCGTTGCCGTATACCTCTATGTTCCAGCAGATGTTGTCTGCATCGCTGCCCACAGCATTCTTTATTGCGGCGAAATTTTCGATTCCCTTGCCGGGGAGCAGGCAGTCGTGTTCCGCGTTGAAGTCGCTTATGTGAATATTGCAGATATGTCCGCTGAGTGCGGCGGCAAATTCTGCGGAATTGTAACCCGAACGCCGCGCCTGCTTGCTGTCAAAGGTAAATTGCGCCTTGTCGCCGAGATATTCGATCATCTTGCGGCAGAAGCCGATGTCCTCGCACTTGTGAGTGTAGACGTTTTCGTGCAGCAGAGTGACGCCGAATTTTTGCGCGCACTCAAAAATCAGATTGTACCGCTCTATGTATTGGTCATCTGAAACCGTGCATCTGTTTACGCCCTGCTTCTGACCGCCGTGAAATACCAGATATTCTGCGCCCAGCCTTGCAGTCGCGTGAAAATACTGCTTGTAAATTTCCAGACCGTCGGCAAATCTGCGCTCGTTGTATTCGGAGAAAAACATCGGCGATTCCAGCACACAGTAAAACGGATGAACAGATGTCGCCCGTACTCCGTAATGCTTCATCATCTTGCGAAGCTCCTTCAAATATCCGTCGTTAAGTTCAGAGAATGTGCTGAAATGTATTTCGATATTCTTAATGCCGAGCAGTGCAATGCTTTCGAGAGCCTTTTCCGTTTCGGCGGGATAAAGACAAGCAGTTGAAATTCCTACATTAGCCAATATAAATCCTCCTTTGGATTACTGCCATAATCTGATGTATTATCATTTTGCCGTTCATGTGATAGAATACAAGTGTTATATCCATTATAAAATATTACGGAGGATTAATCAATGTATATATCAAAAATCGCACGAAAATATCTTATGCTTGCGGAGGTCATTTTTGTAATATCGGCGATAATATGCATCGCCCTGTTTTTTAATGTATTCGGATTTATCGACGAGGTGAATTCCTACATAATCGCTGTGCGGCTCTCCGACAGTCTGCTGAGAATGACAGCCGCAGCCGCCATGATGACCGTGATTATTGACCTGATGGTGCGGGATTTTGAGTGAGGTTTCCGTTTTTCCATTCGGATTCGTAACTCAGATTACTCAGGTTTATGCGGCAGTTGTACTCGTATTTTTTGCACCAGCTGCAAAATACAGAATCCGGCGACATGAGGATTTTTGTTATGAATGAATTTGGAACACCTTTCCAGCCCTCGTTTGGAATTAGCTTTACTGTGACCGTATCACCGCTGCGCACCACGGAATATTCCCCCGCAATTGACCCCATGCTTCCGTTCGGAGTGATTGTGAATCTTCCTTCGCAGCTTTCGAGTGTGATTTCCGGAGTGAAGTTGACAAACAGCTTTCTTTCACCGAGCAATTCAATTTCAGCAAGTCCGACATGGCTTCCGTTTGATTTGAATTGATAGAGTATGTTGTCGCTGATGTACTGCAAATTTTCGTTAAGCTCCACCTCTGCAGCTTGCAAGTCGGTAGGAAGAAACTCGAAAATTAAACTGTTCATGCTGTATCGGGTGTAATATCTGAATTGTCCGTTCATCGGCACGGGATATGGAAAGCTGTCGAGTTTGATTTTGTTTCCGTCGATTTTTATTTCGACTTTAGTTCGATTCTTTCGCACAAAGTCGAAATCATAGAGGAAAAAAGCCGGCAGATATGGTGGATTTTCAGAGCCTACCCCGATAGGAGCGAGCAGATTCATGGGTGTGCTTCTGCGCTTGGTTTGCTCATGAATATGCACGCAAATACTGCGACCCTCGATGTCAGTAAATTCAAAATCAAGCATTACCGTGTATCCTGTTTTTTCAAAACGTACTCCATCAAGGCTTGTACAAAGGTGTTTGTGCAAGCCCTTTCCGGCTACATCACATTTTTCGTTCGGGTCGAATGTGAGCGCGTTGTCATCGTACATATCCACATATCCGTCATTGCGATAGGCAATTATTCGGTATCCTGTGCCGTATCGGCTGCCACTAAGATATTGCAGTTCCAAGCCGCAGTATATCTCATCAGGCTTCTTTTCAAAGTTAATCAGCGCGAGTTTTTCTATAGGTGTGTATCTCACAAAAAACGGCAATATTGTTTTCATCTCAATTCCTCTTTCTTTAAATTTTGCTCCATCTGCATAAGTGTATTGAGTAATATTTTAATGTTTTCTTCTGGTATACCGCGATACATCATATTCATAAATTCATCTGTGGCTTCGTGGTTTGCCTCTGCCAATTGCTGAAACTTGCCTGTTGATTTCAGCAGCAGCCGGCGTTTGTCTGCAGAGTCAGAAATAATATACAGATAGCCTTTTTTCTCCAAAGCCACCGCCATACGCTTTACATTTTGATAAGAACAGCCGATAATTTCTCCCATTTCCTTAAGCGAAGGTGAGGAATCGCCCAGCATGTCAAGCACTATCATCATAAAATGCTGTTTCATGGTGATGTCTTTAAACCGTGCGTCACCCAATGTCTGTATGCGGTTGCTTATAGAAAAAAGCGCGCCGTAAATCATAAATCTTTCGTTTATCATCTCAAAATTCCATATTTCACTTTCAATGTTTTGTATGATTATAAATATATAACATGTTATGCATTTTGTCAAGCAGAATATGCAAAAAAGCATATGCAAAAAAAGCGGCAGCCAATTCCGGCTACCGCTTTAATATTTCCAGCTTTCAGGCATTGGCTGCCTCGGCTTCTCTTTTTGCTTTGCTGTTTTTTTGTGCCTTGATGACCTTCAGGCGGCTGAATTCCTCTCTGTCCTTTTCGTCCAGCGCGTCGGTGATGTACTTGACCGTCGCCTCGAATTTCGGAATCATTATGTTCTTGAGAGCGTTGGCACGCTTCTGCGTCTTTTTGATTGCGTCAGCCAGACGGTAAACGCAGTTTTCCACCTCGGCGAGCACGGCAGTCAGCCGCTTAACCTCCTGAAATTTCAGATAAGCCTCGTCTATCATTGAATTCGAGGTGTACATACCGAACGGAATGGTCAGCGGACGTTCCTCCAGCCTTACGGTGGGGATTTCCACGCCCATTACCGAGCGGTAATCTATGGTCAGACCGTCGTCTACGGGCACGGCCTCAGCGAGCGAATCGCACAGTCCGAAAACAACATTCGCCCTCTGTAAAGCGAGATATGCTTCGGAATAATTGCTGTCGATTTCGCCTTGAATGGTCGAGGCTCTGTCCATAAGAGTCATCATTTCGCGGATAAGTATATTGCGTTTGCGGTCGAGCAGGTCATAGCCGACCTTGGCAAGCTCAAGTGATTTTTTTGTAGCAATCAGATTACCCTTTGTAGGTACAGCATTCACTGCCACTTGACCTCATCCTTTCAAATTGATTTATGCATTCTTTGCCGCCGCAGGACGGTAATACTTTTCGAGCGTTTCGTTGTCCACGCGGTCAAGCTCCTCGCGGGGCAGCTCTGAGAGAAGCTCCCAGCCCAGCGAAAGACTCTGCTCCATTGAACGCGCTTCGTTTTCGCTCTGCTTTATGAAGGTATTCTCAAATTTCTTGCCGAATTCCAGCAGCTTTTTGTCGTTGTCGGAAAGCTCCTCTTCGCCGATAACCGAAGCCAGCGAGCGGGCGTCTTGAACCTTTGCGTATGATGCAAAAAGCTGGTTGGAGAGTGCCGCGTGATCCTCGCGTGTGAAGCCCTCGCCGATGCCGTCCTTCATCAGACGCGACAGCGACGGCAGTATCGAAACAGGGGGATAAATGCCCGAGCCGTCCAGCGAGCGGTCGAGAACTATCTGACCCTCAGTGATGTATCCCGTAAGGTCGGGAACAGGGTGGGTGATGTCGTCGTTAGGCATGGTGAGTATCGGAATCTGTGTGACCGAGCCTTTGTGCCCCTTAATCATTCCGGCGCGCTCATAGAGAGAAGCGAGGTCGGAATAGAGGTAGCCCGGATAGCCCTTTCTGCCGGGAATTTCGCCCTTGGAGGAGGAGAATTCGCGGCATGCCTCGGCGTAAGAGGTCATGTCGGTCATGATGACCAGTACATGCATGTCATGCTCAAATGCGAGATATTCTGCGGCGGTCAGTGCGCAGCGCGGTGTGAGAATTCTCTCAATAATCGGGTCGTTTGCGAGGTTGAGGAACATGGTAACTCTCTGCAGAACGCCCGATTCCTCAAAGGAACGGCGGAAATAGTCTGCAACGTCGTTCTTAACGCCCATGGCCGCAAAAACTATGCAGAACTTTGCGTCCTCGTCGTTGGCTATTTTTGCCTGACGCACGATCTGCGCCGCAAGCTCGTTGTGTTTCATACCCGAGCCGCTGAATATGGGCAGCTTTTGACCGCGGATAAGGGTGATCAGCGTGTCAATGGACGAAATGCCCGTGCAGATGTAGTTCTGCGGATAAACTCTCGAAACGGGATTGATGGGCGTTCCGTTGACATTCATGCTCTTTTCGGGGTAGATGTTGCCCAGACCGTCGATAGGTCTGCCGACGCCGTTGAAAATTCTGCCCTGAATTTCGGGGGAGAGTGCAAGCTCCATCGGTTTGCCCTTGAGCTGTGTGTGTGTGTTCTGCAATGAAATGCCGCGTGTGCCTTCAAACACCTGAATCACGGCTTTGCTGCCCTCAATGGCAACTATACGTCCGTGGCGGACGCTTCCGTCGTCCAGACGTATTTCAACAATTTCCTCGTAGGAAGGACAATCAACATCATCAAGGACGATAAGCGAGCCGTTTATTTCCTTGACGCCAATATATTCGTAAATCATTATAGACCGGCCTTTCTCCTTGAATTAAACGCTGAATGAACGCATTACATCGTCTATTTCATTCATGTATTTGTCCAGAATTTCTTCCTTGTCGTTGGGGACGTCGTACTTGATACGCACGATTTTGTCAAAAAGTCCGCTGTCTGTGATTTTGGAGAGCGGCACGCCTTGAGATATTGCATACTGCGCTCTGTCGTAAAGATGCAGCGTTGCGCGCATCATTCTGAGCTGTTTGGTCAGCGGAACATATGTGTCGTCCTTGTGGAAAGCATTCTGCTGCAGGAATCCCACGCGAATCGCCTTGGTGATTTCTATGATGAGCTTCTGGTCGTCGGGCAGCACGTCCGCGCCGATCAGCTTGACGATTTCCATAAGGCTTGCTTCCTCCTGAAGCAGCGCGGCAAATCTCTCGCGGCACTTCATGAAATCCTGACCGACATTTTCGCTGTACCATTTCTCCAAATCGCCCGCGTATTCGCTGTAGCTGTTGAGCCAGTTGATAGCCGGGTAATGGCGAGAGTAGGCGAGGGACTTGTCGAGTGCCCAGAAGCAGCGGGTGAATCGCTTGGTGTTCTGTGTGACAGGCTCCGAGAAATCCGAGCCTTGAGGTGATACTGCTCCTATGATAGTTACAGAGCCTTGCGCGCCGCACAGCGACTCGACCAAGCCTGCGCGCTCGTAGAATTCCGAAAGGCGTGAGGGAAGATATGCGGGGAAGCCCTCTTCGGCCGGCATTTCCTCCAAACGACCGCTGATTTCGCGCAAAGCCTCGGCCCAGCGTGATGTAGAGTCGGCCATGATGGCAACATGATAGCCCATGTCGCGGTAGTATTCAGCCAGTGTAATGCCTGTGTAAATGGAAGCCTCACGAGCCGCAACAGGCATGTTTGAGGTGTTTGCAATCAAACAGGTTCTGTCGGTCATGGGGCGGTTGGATTTCGGGTCGATAAGAGATGAGAACTCCTCAAGAACCTGGCTCATTTCGTTGCCGCGCTCGCCGCATCCGACATATACAATGATGTCAGCGTCGCACCACTTGGCGAGCTGGTGCTGAGTCATGGTCTTACCTGTGCCGAATCCGCCCGGGATAGCAGCCGTGCCGCCCTTTGCGATAGGGAAAAGGGCGTCGATTACACGCTGACCCGTGATAAGCGGGATATTTGCATACAGACGTTTGTTGATAGGTCTGGGGTGACGAATAGGCCATTTCTGACAGAGTGTAAGCTCGTGTATATTGCCATGGTCGTCTTTGAGCGTGACTATGGTGTCGTTTATCCTGTATTTTCCGTCGGGAACAACGCTTTCCACTACGCCCGAAATATCCGGGCGAACCAGGCAGCGATGCTCAATGATGGTGGTTTCGGGGCAAGTGGCGTAAATCATGCCGCCCTCAAGTCTGTCGCCGACATTGACCTTGACGGTGACGTCCCATTCGCGCTCGGTGTTAAGCGAATCAACGCTTGCGCCGCGTTCGATAAAAGCAGTGCCTGAATTTTTTTCTATTTCCTTGAGCGGGCGTTCGATGCCGTCAAAGATGTTGTCGAGTATGCCGGGACCGAGAGTTGCCGAAAGCAGACCGCCTGTAGAATAAACAGGCGCGCCGGGGGTAAGTCCTGTGGTCTCCTCATATACCTGAATGGTGGTAAAATCGCTGGTAATGCCAATGACCTCGCCTGCCAGACGCTGCTCACCGACATACACCATTTCCATCATAGTTAAATCTGTTTTGCCCTTAATTTTAACAACAGGGCCGTTGATGCCGTATATTTTATAAGTCTTTTCCATTTGTGGCATCACCTCCAAAAAATAATTCATAATTCATAATGCATAATTCATATTTCATAATTATTACCAATGTTAAACTTTCAATTATGAATTATGAATTTTTAATTATGAATTTTTAAGATATTGTCAGACCGGAATTTGCCGCGAACCACTCGTGCTGCTGTTCGAGTGCTATGTCAAGCGTTACGTTGACTACGCGACCGATTTCTGCATTCTCGGCGCGCAGACCGCCCAGAATTATGCTTGAGTCCACCTTGACGGTACATTCTGCTCCGAAAGCCTTCTTGATGAGGGGGGAGCATTTCTTATCTCTGTCGCGGATGTAAATTATTGTGGAGGCGAGTTTATCTTCACCGCTTCCGGCGAAAACCTTGCGAGCCTCGACTGCGGCTTTTCTGAGATATGTCTTGTATGCGTCGGTTTTGGAGAATTCCTCGAGCTTTGCGGCGGCTTTTTCAAAGACGCTGTTTTCGATTTCGTTTCTGCGTGCCAGCAGTTCCTTTTTTACTTCCAGCTCCTTGCTTGCCAGCTCGCGGCTTATCATGCTGCGAATCTCTCCTGTTTTCTTCTGAATAGTTTTATAAGAATCTTCACAGTATTCCCTTTCAGCCTTTTCCAGTTCTTCGCTGTTGTGTGCTTCCAGTTCACGCACGATTTTGTCGTGCTGATTTTTAGCATATTCGTTTATGGCAATCATAAACTTGCTGAGCTTTTCTTCCTGTGTGATCATGTTAATTCAACTCCTCCATTGAGAGTTTTCATGGCTTTTATATTCTTACGCCGATAGCCTCGCGCACGTATTTGGATATGGAATCCTTGGCGCGTCCGTTGCCGTGACGGTCGGGAATCTCCACTATCAGAGGGCGAACGGTGTTCAGCTTCAGGTCGTAAACCAAATCGGGGCAAAGCGAAACCAGCCGCTCTGTCATGAGTATGATACCTACCGATTCGTCAGCCATTGCGGTCTTCAGCGCGTTCTCCAACTCATAATCCTCGTGAACAACTACGCCGTCAATTCCGGCAAGTCTGAGACCTGTGGCTGTGTCTATATTGTCGCTTATGAGATAAAATTTCAATTTGAATTTACCGTCCTTCCTGCCGCCGTTAATACTGCTCTCAAATTTTGATTGGAGAGCAGTATTAACGGCGTAAAGTCCAAAGGTTCGGCAAATTGCATACACAGCCAGCCGATACCGCCGTGTATGCAATTTGTGAAAGGTTCATATTTTCCTTAGAGTGTGATGTTGGGGATCTTGCTGAGGATCATGATAGCGATAACAAGACCGTAGAGGGCGATGGATTCACCCAGAGCAACGAAGATAAGAGCTTTACCGAATGCCTTGGGGTCTTCGCTGGTCGCGCCGATAGCTGCCGGGGCTGCAGATGCAACCGCGATACCGCCGCCGATGCCACCCAGACCTGTTGCGAGAGCTGCTGCGAGCAAGCCGAGACCTGCCGCCATTGCGCCGCCGTTGCCGGCTTCTTCTTCTTCTTCTGCGGTAGTGACAGGCGCAGTTGTTGCTGCGTCGTCCTCAGCGGCAAATGCTGATACAGCGCCGAACGCGCTTACGGAAAAGACAAGCACAAGGGCGATAAAGTTTACTTTGAGTGCCTTTGCACCGCTGCCGTTCTTTTTGAAAGAGCGGATAGCGAGGTAAGAAGCTGCGAGAATTGCGATAACAGGGATAGAATACATAAGTACATTCATGATTTTTTCCTCCGAAAAGAAATTTAATTTGAAAAATATTTATATGGTAAAGTCCGGGAAATTTTATTTATGTCGATTGCGGAGTGTCAATTTCCCGAACAATTACTTTTTGAAATAATTGGGGCTTATGATTTTTTCAAATCCTCGGCAACTGATGCCGCAGATTTGAACGGACGTCCCTCGCCGGTGAAGAATCGGCTGAACATCTCGTAAAATTCAAGACGGAGTGCCTGAATGCCTACAAGCAGACCCTCGAGAGCCATTATGATGATGTTTCCCAATACTACAACGATCCAGTAGCCCGCGCCGCCTATCATTTCGGCGAGAGTGAATACAACCGTCATCATTCCGGAGTGAACCAGAATGAACGCGCCCACGCGCAGGAAGCTGATTGTATTGGAAACATACGAGAGCACGACCTCGAGCATTTCAAATAAGTTTTGCATGAGGAAATCTCCGGGATTTTTCGGAAACCAGTCCTTTTTACCCGCGATAAGCTCGCTGAGAGGCTCACATAGGAATATCAGCACAGCCGGAAGAACTATCAGCCCAAGCACATAGGGGAGTGTGAGCAGCGGAATACCGAGGAACATCTGACCGATGCAGCCGAAAATGGTTGCGCCGTAGAATACAAAGCCCGCAAGACCGTTCTGACCGAACAACGCTTCGCCGTATTTGTGCTGCTTGCATTTGGTGTAGATATTGAGCAGCATAGCCACCAGCACCAGCACCACGCCTATGCCGATTGCAGCATAAATCAGGGTGATTACCGTGTCGGAATGATTTAGATTTATCAGCTTGCCGTCAGTCAGCGGAATACCTGTTTTTTCGTGAACCCAGCCCCAAAATGGGTTGAGCGCCTCTTCAAAGCCGAATACCGAGCCGAATATAACGCCGAAGAAGGCGGATGAAAAGCCGCATAGGGCGATGCACTGACCAAGCTCCATATGTTTTTTCTTCCACATAAAGAACCATGCTATGAGCGACAGGCACAAGCCCTGCCCCACATCGGCAAACATTATGCCGAACAGTATGAAGTATGTTATGGCAACAAAGGGGGTGGGATCCATTTCATTGTAATTCGGCAGACCGTACATTTTTACAAAAAATTCAAATGGTTTGAATATCTTGGGATTTTTCAGCTTGACGGGAGGCGTCTGTGACGGCTCTGCGTCGGCATTTTCAAATTTGTATTCAATGCCCTCCAGCTTGTCGAGCTTCTGAGTGAATTCCTCTTCACCGTCCACAGGAACCCAGCCGGCGAGGAAGAATATTCGGCTCTGCTGATACTTTGCGGTGTATCGGCGAAGGTCAAAATTGTTCTTGTGCCGTTCGAGATAACTCAGCACCTTGCCGCAGTGTATCTCCTCAAGCTCCCAGAAATTTTTCATTTCCTTTTTGATTTCGGATACTTTGGCAGTAAGGGCGTCGCGCTGTTCGGCGAGGGCGTTGTATGCCTCCTCGGGAGTGCCTGCGGCGTCCGGAATTCTGAGTGTTTCCCAGTAAAGGCTTTTGAAGATTCGATCAACCTCTTTTATATTCTCGATAGGAGCCATGTAAACGCCCCACACATATTTGTCGTCGCTGGTGCAAGGGAAGGTGACGATGTAGGGGTTGTCACTGTAAAGGCTCAGCTTGTCATAACTTTCCTTGGGCAGCCGACCGAAACGCACCTTGATAAATTCACATTTGAATATCTCATCCAGCTTCATGTCAAAGCCTTGAAAGTGCTTAAACTGCTCCATAGATCTGTTGCAGTTTTCAATTTCCTGAGTCATGTTGAACTTATCGTTCTGATAATCGACCAGCCGTTTCGAGGTAGTTTCAACGTAATCCTTGATCTCGTCCCAGTTCATCAGCAAATCCGAATCCTCGACAGGCTTTGCTTCAAGACGCGCCATTTTTATGGATTCGTTGAGCTTGTTCAAGTAAAAGGTGTAGGGGTTTTCGTCGTTTAGTGAAACGAAATCCGACTTATCCTTGAAGAAACTCATAGCCTGATCAAGGTGAAAGTTTTCCGAAGAACAGCAGGTATCCAGAACAGAGTCAAGCTGATCGATGCTTCCGATAATGCTCAGAAGCCGCATTTTAATAACAGCCATATAATTACTCCTTAAACTTAAATGGAATCTGTGCTAATTGTGTTGCTTTAAGCAATAGTTATCAATGACGCAATGTCATCCGGCGGCATGCGGTAACGCACGCCCTCGATTATGGTAACAATATCCTTGCGCTCTATGGCGGAAAGCATGAGGTAGGAGAAAACCGCCACGGTGGGATTGGTGGAAAAACGCATAAGATGGCGCACACGCTTGTAGGTAAGGCGGTTGACAAGCCGGTCAATAAATTTATCGTCCAAATTGCCGATTTCGCGACCGTAAAATGTCTCGTTGCGGAAGATTTCCAGCACCTCGTCGGCATTTTCTGCCTTCAGCATTTTTTCGTATGTTTTTTTTGATATTTTATAATTAAAATCAAAAACCAGCAGGCGCGCCAGATCTTCGCCGCACGAGCTGTAATATTTTTTGACGCGGTAGATGTTTAAAAAACTGGTCAATTCAGTGTTTACACTTAGCAGTCCAAGCAAATCCTCGCGGTCACGCCCGCTGAATTTTTTATTGATTACACTCTCGATATACTTGAAAAGCTGAGAATACAGCGCATGTTCTATCATCGTGTAATCAATTGTCTTGCCGTCCGACGGCGCCATCTGCCTCAGGGTTCTGAAAAAAACTGAACCGCTTACCGCACTGAGAAACTCATTGTAATTTTTTGCCTGAGAAAGTCTGATAGCGTCGATGCCGCTTTTTTTTGTGACGTATGACGGAATCGTAAATACATATTCAGCCGCACGCCCTGCCGAGAGCAGACGCAGAAAACTCAGAATTCCTTTGATCTGATGCTGATATGACGAAATGGTGAGCGCATATTTGCCGGCGTCAACGTCGTATTTTGCGAGCGCGGTCAGCTCGCTGTGCAGCAGCTCATCCAGCGCGGCTTCAAGCTGTCCGCGGTGAACGGTGGAGTCGTCGATTTTTTTGAGTGCCTCTGAGTAATGTGTGTTATTTTTAAGGTAAGCCGCAACCTCGGTGACCGTCTGACAGCCCAGCAGGTCGGACACATTTTGTTCTGTAAGTCTTTTGCCGAACATTGCGCGGCTTTTGGTAAGCAGAACATTTGAAGCCTGTGACATTATCAATCATCTCCTATAACGCGCGCTACGATTGCATCCACCCATGCGTCGCAGTTTTGGGCATACAGGTCGTTGAGATTTTGTTCAACTTTTTTCTGCTTTTCCAAAATAAGCTTGAGTTCATCCTCTGCGGTTTTTACCTCCGCCTGCCTGATAAGCTCCAAACGCGCGTTGACCTTTTCCTCATATGTACGCCGCAATTCTTCCTTTTTGGCGAGTATTCTGTCCTCCGAGCCGACTTTAAGGCGTTTGGCCTCATCGGTAAGCTCACGGGCATGTTTATCCATTTCAACGATACGCTTAACCATATCCTGCATAAGTGATTACCACCCTTGTTGTGTAATTCATTGCGCAAAATTCAGTAGCAATCCGTTGGCAGATTACAGATTTTTGCGGCAATTATATATTATTGGGATTGTATGTTATTATAATCCATTATTCGATATTATTCAAGTGTATAAAGCTATAAAAGATATTGGAATTTTCCTGTGCAATTTTGTTGAATGTTTGATGTTTTTGCAGGAAAAAGACAAGCATTATTCATAAATATATTATAATTTATATTTTATTTAAATTTTTCGCTTGAATTATGAATTATATCAAAGGTGAACTTTTAATATTTTATGAAAATAGCCGCAAAAATCCAATAAAATCTTAATAATTTATTTTTGCAAAAACAATGCCGCCGAAGAAAAAGGTCGTTTCTTCGGCGGCGATATTTTTATAAAATCAGTTTTTAAGGCTTTGAAGCGGAGCGGGGATTCTGCCGCCGCGTGAGATGAACTTGGCGGGAGAATATCTGTTGACGTCCATAATCGGGCTGCTTCCGAAAAGTCCGCCGAATTCCATTTCCTCGCCCTGCTGCTTTCCGATAGCGGGGATAAGGCGAATGGCGGTAGTCTTGCTGTTGACCATGCCGATTGCGGCTTCGTCGGCGAGAATTGCGGAGATTATTTCGGCGGGAGTGTCACCGGGAACGGCAATCATGTCAAGACCGACTGAGCAAACGGCGGTCATAGCCTCCAGCTTAGTGAGCGACAGTGCGCCGCAGCGAGCAGCGTCAATCATGCCCGCGTCCTCAGATACCGGTATGAATGCGCCCGAAAGTCCGCCGACGTGGGAACTTGCCATAACGCCGCCCTTCTTTACAGCGTCGTTGAGCAGAGCAAGACATGCGGTAGTGCCGTGAGCGCCGCAGCTTTCCAGACCCATTTCTTCGAGAATATGGGCGACGGAATCACCTACTGCGGGAGTGGGGGCGAGCGAAAGGTCAACTATGCCGAAAGGTACGCAAAGGCGGCGTGAAGCCTCCTGCGCAACAAGCTGACCCATACGGGTGATTTTGAAGGCTGTGCGCTTTACTATGTCGGCAACCTCGGTGATGTTTGCGTCGGGAGCCTGAGCCAGAGCCGCGCGCACAACGCCCGGACCGCTGACGCCTACGTTGATAACGCAGTCGGGTTCTCCGACTCCGTGGAACGCGCCTGCCATAAAGGGATTATCCTCGGGTGCGTTGCAGAAAATTACCAGCTTAGCCGCGCCGAAGCAGTTGTTGTCAGCGGTCAGCTCGGCACATTCGCGGACTATGTGACCCATCTTAGCCACTGCGTCCATGTTTATGCCCGCTTTGGTGGAGCCGATGTTGACAGATGAGCATACGCGCTCTGTCTCAGCGAGAGCCTGCGGAATACTCTGAATCAAGCCGTAATCGCCGGGACCGAAGCCCTTCTGGACGAGAGCGGAGTATCCTCCGAGAAAGTTTACGCCTACAGCCTTGGCAGCCTTGTCGAGGGCGTGTGCGAATTTAACCGGGTTTTTGTCGGGACACGCGGCGGCTATCATGGCCACGGGAGTGACTGAAATTCTCTTGTTGATGATCGGAATGCCGTACTCAGCTTCGATGTCCTCGCCTGTCTTGACGAGATTTTCGGCGTAGCGGCATATTTTGTCGTAAACCTTGGCGCACGCCTTGTCAATGTCGCTGTCCGAGCAATCGAGCAGGCTGATGCCCATGGTAATGGTGCGGATATCCAGGTTCTCATCCTGAATCATCTTTATGGTTTCGAGTATATCGTTGGTGTTAAGCATATTTGTGCAATGACCTCCGCGTTAAATTCTGTGCATGGAGTTGAAGATGTCCTCGTGCATGATGTGTACCGAGAGGGCGTTCTTCTTGCCGAATTCGCTCAATTCACCGCTGAGGTCGGCGAAGGGAATATTTGCGCCGGAAATGTCAACCATCATAATCATGGCAAACATATCCTGCATTATAGACTGTGTTACCTCAATGATATTCACCTTGTGGTCGGCGCAAATGTTGGAAACTCCCGCGAGAATACCAACCATGTCCTTGCCGATAACCGTAATAACTGCTCTCATAAACTGCAACTTCCTTCCTTATGCATGTTGTAAATAACATATTGATTAATATAATACAGCATAAACGAGCCGATTTCAAGGGTGAATTTGATATTTGGGATTTATTTGGAATTTATATACACAAAAAATTGAAAAAACTGATATGGAGTGTTATAATGTCAATACTAAACAGTCTCTAAGTTAAAGCAGAAAGAAGTCTGAAATTTATGATTAAACCCACGCGCTGCGACAGCCACATTCACACCGAAAATTCATTCGACAGCGAAACGCCCGCCGAGCTTCAGGCGCAGCGTGCGCATGAGCTGGAAATTGAATACATCACTATCACCGACCACTGCGACATACTCGACTGGAGCGACGCGGATATTGCCCGCTCCAATGCGCAGGCGGCTGAATTAAATGAAAAATATCCCGACATGACCGTACTGAGTGGCATTGAACTCGGCGAGCCGCTGCAGGATTTGGAGGGCACGGCGCAGGCTCTCAGCCTGTGCGAGTACGATTTCGTGCTGTGTTCGCTCCACAATATCCGCAATGAAGAGGATTTTTACTACCTCCACCCGACGCCTGACGAGGCACATGACCTGCTCACGCGCTATTTTAATGAACTGCTTGAGATGGTGCGCTGGAATGAATTTGACTCGCTGGCGCATCTGACCTATCCGCTCAGGTATATGATTGGGCGCGACAGGCTTGACATCGACATGACTGCGTATCAGCCTGTAATCCGCGAGATTCTCGGCACGCTTGCGGCGAACGGCAAGGCTCTGGAAATCAATACGTCAGGGCGCAGAAATCCCGACGGCTTTCTCATGCCGACTGTCGAATATGTAAAATTATTCCGTGAACTCGGCGGCAGATACATAACTCTCGGCAGTGACGCGCATGTTCCCGAGCATATTGCATTGGGCATGTACGACGGCATAGCAGCCGCAAAGGAAGCCGGCTTTGACAGCGCAACGGTATTTGTTAAAAGAAAACCGATTGAAATTGCTTTTTGAGTGAATAATTTTACTGATAAATCATAATTTACAGTAGCACTAAAATAGGACACCTACAATGGGAATCCAAGGGGGCAGGCCCTCTTGGCGGGGTCGAGGGGCAGCGCCCTTCGTGGGGTCGTAGGGGCAAAGCCCCTACAAAACCAAAGTGTAGCAAAGACTTAAAATAGAAAACAATGCGAAGCCCATAAAAAACTAACGAGAAAATCGAAGATTTGCGAGTGGACGTTACGCAGCTAAATTATAATTTAACACACAAAAAAACCTCGGCAAATGTCTGTTATGACACTCGCCGAGGTTTTTTTATTTTACTGACCTACCTGATTCAGAAGATCTTCCCATTTCTTTGAGAGGAATTCATTTGTTTCGTTGGAAAGCTGCTTGAATATCTCGCACTTTTCCAGCTTAGCTTCATCAGGATAGTAAAAATCTGTCGTAAGCTCCTCGTCAAGCTGCTCAACTACTGCGGAAATCGGGCTTGCGTAGCCGATTGCCTCAGCGTTGGCAAGCGCAATATCCTCGCGGCACATGAAGTTGATGTACTTCTCGGCTGCCGACTTATTCTGGCAGCAGGTGGGAATGCACAGTGCATCGACAAACTTGTTTGCAGCGTCGGGAATATAGCCCTTAATATTTTCGTTGTTCTCCTGAAGCATAGACAAATCACCGTTGTAATAGGGAGCGATAACCGCCTCGCCGCTCTCCATCTTGTCAAAAATCTGGTCGCCGTAATAGCCTTGAACAAGCGGACTCTGCTTGACAAGCTCCTGATAGGCTGCCTCAAGCTCCTCCTGATTTTCGGTATTGAGCGAGTAGCCGAGCTTGGCCTCAGCCACGCCGAACGCGTCGCGCTGATTGTTGAACATGAGAATTTTGCCGGAATATTTCTCGTTCCAAAGCAGATCCCATGAGCTTTCATCTATATCAGCCGGGTCAACCTGCGTGGAATCGTAGAATATCGCTGTGCAGCCCCATGTGTAGGGCACGGAATACTCGCCTGTCGGGTCGTATACCGGCTTGCCGAATGAATCGTCGATATTGTCGGCGTTGGGAATATTGTCAAAATCCAGCTTTTCGAGCATGCCCTCGGCAATCATCTGAGAAATCATGTAATCAGACGGAATAATCACGTCCACAGTCATGCTGCCGCTCTTGATTTTGGTGTACATTTCCTCGTTGCTCGAGTAATTGATATACTTAACCTGAATACCTGTTTCTTTCTCAAACTGCTTGTTTACATCCAATGAACCGTCATCGCCGTTGGAGATATATTCGCCCCAGTTATAGACATACAGCACCTCGCCGGTCTTTGCAACGGCACCGTCATCAGAGCAGGAAACGAGCATGGAAAACGCCGACAGAAAAATCGCGGCGGACATTAAAGCAGAAATAAATCTTTTCATTTATCAAAATCCTTTACAAATTATTTTTATTGATATTTTAATTAAGCCTTTTCTTTAACAGACTTTCTAGCTTTTGCGCTCTCACGTATCTGTCTGAAGTTTACCGCAATAAGCAGAACCAAAACTATGACAAACATTATCGTAGACAGCGCGTTTACCTTGGGACTCAGGCGGCGTTTGGTCATGGAGTAAATCACCATGGGCAGCGTCTGAGCCGTCGAACCGCTTGTGAAGTAGCTTATCACAAAATCGTCCAGCGACAGAGTAAAAGCCATCATCATGCCGGTGATGATTCCGGGCATAATCTCGGGAAGCACTACCTTGAAAAACGCTCTGAAAGGCGGACATCCCAAATCCTGAGCCGCCTCGTATATACTGGGATTCATCTGGTTAAGCTTTGGCAGCACCGACAGCACAACGTATGGAATGCAGAAAGTAGTGTGCGCTATAACCAGCGTAACAAAGCCCGGCTTGAGCAGACCCGTAGCCGAAAATATCGCCACAAACAGCAGCATCATAGCTATACCTGTAACTATGTCGGGGTTGACCATAGGGATGTTGTTGAAAGTCAGCATAACCGAACGCAGACCTTTGTTCATGCCCTTAAGTCCTACCGCCGCAGCCGTGCCGATTATCGTAGAAAGCACCGCCGCAATCACCGCAACCTCGATCGACACCCAAAGTGCTTCGAGGATAGTTTCGTCATTAAAGAGATTTTCATACCATCTCAGCGAAAATCCTTTCCACACCGAGCGGCTCTTGGTCGAGTTGAACGAAAACACGATGAGCACGACAATTGGTGCGTAAAGAAAAATAAATATAAGTGCCGTGTAAATCTTTGAAAGTATTTTCACATCATCAATCCCCCTGTCTCTTCACCGTCATCAAATTTCTTCATAACAGCCATGCTTATGAGAATAAGCACCATAAGCACGAGGGATAACGCCGCGCCGACGTTGTAATTAGGCGCTGCGCCGACAAACAGACGCTCGATAACATCGCCTATCAGCATATTTCGTCCGCCGCCCAGCATTTGCGAAATTACGAATGTGCTGACCGACGGTACAAACACCATTGTAATGCCTGTGATTATACCGGGCAGGCTCAGCGGAAGCACCACGCGGCGGAATGTATTGAGCTTATTTGCGCCCAAATCCATCGCAGCCTCAAACAGGCTTCCGTTGATTTTCTCCATAACGGAGTAAATAGGCAGAATCATATACGGCAGGAAGTTATACACCATACCGAGTATTATCGCGCCTTTAGTATTTATCATTTGGAAAGGACCTATTCCGAAATTCCCCAAAAAGGTATTGATAAGACCCTTGTTTTCCAAAATAGTCATCCATGAATATGTCCTCAGCAGAAAATTCATCCACTGCGGCAGCATGAGCATCAGCATCATTGTCTGCTGCGCTCCCCAGCTCGCCCTCGACATGATATATGCCAGCGGATAGCCAAGCAGCAGGCAGAGTGCGGTTGCAATAGCTCCCATAACCAGTGAATCCACAAGGTAATCAGCGTACACCGCAATAGTTTTTATGTTTTCCAGTGTAAATGCGCCCGAGCCGTCGGTAAAGGCATACCAGCACACCATTCCCAGCGGCACAACGGTAAATATTGCCATCCACACCACGAAAGGAGCCGCGATCCATGAAGTTTTTTTCATTCGCTCACCCTCCGTTATTCATCATCACCGGCGTAATCGCCTGTGTACTTCTTCATGATGTGAATATTTTCCGGGATTATGGTCATGCCGATTTCCTTGCCTTCTTCCTGTGCGACGGTAGACTGAATAATCCATTGCTCTTCCTCGCCCGGAACATTTACATACATTTCATAATGAACGCCCTTGAAAGTGACCGAGGTAACCGTGCCTCTCAGCCCGCTTTCCTCCCTCGGAACTACTATAACATCCTCGGGGCGAATAACAACGTCAACCTCTTCATCCTTGGCAAAGCCTGTATCCACGCACTCAAATCTTGAGCCGCAGAATTCAACGTCACAGTCGGCATGCATTATGCCGTCTACGATATTGCTTTCGCCTATGAAGTCGGCGACAAAGCCGTTTTCCGGCTCGTTGTAAATATCTGTCGGCGAGCCTATCTGCTGAATCACGCCGTGATTCATTACAACGATAGTATCCGACATCGACAGAGCCTCTTCCTGGTCGTGGGTAACATAAATAAATGTGATACCCAGCTGACTTTGAATACGCTTCAGCTCCACCTGCATTTCCTTGCGCAGCTTGAGGTCGAGAGCGCCCAGAGGCTCATCCAGCAGCAGCACCTTAGGGTCGTTTGCCAGCGCGCGCGCTATTGCTATTCGCTGCTGCTGACCGCCCGAAAGGGTGGCTGTCCTTCTCTTCTCAAATCCTTCCAGTGAAACCAGTTTAAGCATTTCACTGACCTTAGCCTTAATCTCCGCCTCACTCTTTTTCTGAATTCTCATGCCGAACGCAATATTTTCATATACATTCAGGTGAGGAAAAAGAGCATATCGCTGAAACACCGTGTTCAGCTTACGCTTATGAGCCGGCAGGTCATTGATTCGCTCAGAACCAAAAAAAACATCTCCGCTGTCCGGTTCCTGAAAACCGCCAATTATTCGGAGGGTAGTAGTTTTGCCGCACCCCGAGGGGCCCAGCAGCGTCACAAAAGTGCCGTCCTTAATATCGAGGTTAAGCTTATCGAGGATAACCTCACCGTCAAACGACACCGAGATGTTTTTAAGACTAATGATGTTTTCAGACATTAGCACACATCCCCCTTTACTGAAATTTTGCTTTCTGCCCGACATAGCCGCCCTGCCGCTCACACGGCAAATCACGACTACCAAGCCGAGGCAAATCGCAGTAAATAAAAAATTAAAACGACCCCATAAATCACACGCGCGACAAATGCATTATGCTTCACAAAGTCGATATTAATTAGTACGGATACACCAACCGATTTTAATCGGTGTGTCCACAAAGGATTGCTGCCTTTTTGTTGCTGTATTAGTTTTTTTCATTCTTTTATTAGATTCCACACGAGTGCAGACTCTTTTATTATGTCAGAAATTGCTATCATGCAAAATCAGGCCATCGCAATTAATATTAGCAGATATTAAAAAAAAGTCAATATTAAATTCTGCATATTTTTACAGATTTTTTTTATTTTTTCCCGAGAGAAAATTATCATCATGATTAATTACATAATTTAGCCTCAGATTTTGGTAAAAAATATGTTTTGTTGACAAAATTATTCTGCAATGCTATAATTCTATCAAATGAGCTGAAGCGGCAAAATAGACAAATAAATCATAATTTATATTGGGTGGTCAGGGGCGTTGCCTCAGCCATTCAAGGAATGGCTGGCGAACCCCCCACGAAGGGCGCTGCCCCTCGACCCCGCCAAGAGGGCCTGCCCCCTTGGATTCCCGGCGTTGCGTACTCTATGTTAAATTATCATTTATACTAACTCTTATAAATTTTAAATCAGACCATAAAAGGAAGATGAGCTTTTAGTGAAAAATATCATCCAATTCGTTGAGAATAAAAAAATCGTCATCTGGGGCATGGGGCGTGAAGGAATTTCAACCTACCGCTACATACGAGAAGTATATCCGGATATGCACCTGACGCTCGCCGATGCAAAGCCGATTGACATGGCGGCTTATGAGAATTGCGATTTTATCAACACCGAAACCGACGGCATTGACTTTGACGGCTTTGACTTCATATTCAAAAGCCCGGGAATCCCTGTATTTCATCCCGAAAAAATCATTGACCGCCTAACCTCTCAAACTGAGGTTTTCCTTGCGGCTTTCGGGCGCAGCACCTTCGGCATAACGGGCACCAAGGGCAAAAGCACCACCTCCTCCCTGCTCTATCACCTGCTCAAAAATCACGATGACAACACTGTATTTGTGGGCAACATAGGCATACCCTGCTTTGATTACATCGACCGCATCGACGACAAAACTTCTGTTGTATTTGAGATGTCCTGCCACCAGCTTGAATTTACAAAGCACTCGCCGCACATCGGCATAATTCTCAATCTTTACGAGGAACACCTCGACCACTATGTCACTATGGAGAATTATATCAAGGCAAAATCGCATGTGTTTTCGTATCAGAACGAAACCGATATTGCCATATTGAATTGCAGCGACCTTGAAACTCTCAGCATATATCCGCGCGGCGGAAGGCTTATCACAGCCTGCGACGGACTGGGCAAGATTATTCCCGCCGACATCTCGGTAGACGGCACTGTAATCAC
>JAQXFQ010000058.1 GCA_029005175.1 Bacillota bacterium | reverse complement strand
GGCAAACCCGCTTGTTTACCGGACTTTTTGGCGGAGAGTTAGGGATTCGAACCCTAGGTTCCTTTTGGGAACACAGCATTTCGAGTGCTGCACCTTCGACCACTCGGACAACTCTCCGTATATTATATTTTTTAATAAATTACAAAGCACCGGTTAAAGTGCTTTGTAATTGTGGTGGAGCATAGGGGAGTCGAACCCCTGACCTCAACAATGCGAATGTTGCGCGCTCCCAACTGCGCTAATGCCCCGAATTTCTTATTAGCAAAATGAATTATAGCATGCTTTCATCCAAATTTCAAGAGGTAAAATGATTTTTTTTGAAATTCTTATATTCTTATATTCTTATATTCTTATTTTCTAACAAAGACTGTATCCGACAGCATTGCGCAGCTTATCGGATACAGTCTTTATTTCGTTTTCACAATTTGCTTTCGGGAAAAAATTATACTTCATGTTCAGTTTTCTTTTGCGCCGCTGACGATAGCATAGTAAGAACCCGAGGTGATCTTATATACCAGCGCATAGAACAAGCCGAATATTACAAAGCAAATCAGGTTGACAATGATTACAAGCGGCAAATTTCTGAGGTTGAAAAGCTGCAGCAGCTTCCAGACCATCGGAAAAGAAAATGCAAGGTGAATACCTGCAAAAATCAGAGGAAGGAAAAACACGGTAAGAATTTGCGAATTGATGCTTTTGCGTATCTCCTTTTTTGTCATGCCCACCTTCTGCATAATTTGGAAGCGGGACTGATCCTCGTAGCCCTCCGAAATCTGCTTATAATATATAATCAGTACTGCGGCTATCAAAAATACTATGCTCAGCATTATTCCGAGGAAGAAAAGACTTGCGTAGGTTTGAAAGAAATCAATTCTGTTGGCCTCTCGGCTTTCAACGATTTGAGAATGAATATTCAGCTTTTCTTCAGCCACCAGATTGTTCAGCGATTTCCGAATTGCCTTGGTGGCTGAGATTTCCTCTTCGGCCGTATTCATATCAAAACCGCAATGCCAGCCAAACATCATAATAGGATCGCCTAAGTTGTTTTTTAATGAAAGAACCGGCTCGACAAACGAGTTAAAATCCTTTACGACGATGCAGATTGTGGGAACAATAAGCGAATTATATTCGCCGTCATCAATGAATGTGTCCAAAACCTTTTTCACCTTATATGCCTTTCCGTTTTCCATAGCAAATGTGGCTGAGGTGTATTGGGTTCGGATGCAGTAGAGCATACATTCGTCATCTTTCAGCGTTTCACTGCTTCCGTTCATGCGGTTGTAATCCTCAAGTGAAGTCACCGAAAGATACCCGATATTATCATAGGATGCAAGGCTGAAATCTATGCTGGAATTGTAATTTACGGTGATTCCTTTGTCTGTAAATAATCCCGGAATTTCGCCAACGCGCCAATCTTTTAATTCTGTCTGATTTCCGCATGTCTGTGTAACCGCGCTGTATAAGGTTTCAATGTTTTCATCGCTGATACCGTTTATATCGTCAAATCTCACCGAGATATTTACGCCCTTTGGGTAACGGCTGCGCAGACTGTCCTCCGCGCCGAAATAAAGACTTGCAGAGGCGGAAATCATAACCAGAACCATAGTCAGCAGAATGCATATCGAAGCAAGTCCCGCGCCGTTGCGCTTCATGCGGTACACCATGGAGGATACCGATATGAAATGGTTAGTCTTATAGTAATATCCCTTGTTTTTTTTCAGTATTCGGCAGAACACCACCGAGCCGGCAATAAACAGCAGATAGGTTGCGGCGATTACAAGAATTACCGCCACAAAGAAAAAAAGAAGTGCGGAAAGAGGCTCCTTGATAGTGACTGCGAGGTAATACGCGATACCTAAACAGATGATGCCCAAAAGCGCCAAAAACCAGTTTCCTTTTGGAGCCTTTTCACCTACCCTGTCGTTTTTCATCAGTTCCAGAGGTTTGGCGCGCGCTATCCTGAACATAGAATTGACCAGCAGCAGCAGGTAAATCGCGCCGTACACAAGCAGCGTGTTCTTCAAGGCATCGACGCCGACGCTGAGTTGATAGGTTATATCCATCTGTAAAAGGTTCAGCAAAACAAGCTCGGCCGCTTTAGACAAGGCAACGCCCAACAGCATTCCCGAAAAAACAGCGGCAAGACCGACAAAAAGACATTCCCAAATCATGATCTTGCTTATGTTGCGTTTATCCATACCCAGCACATTATATAACCCGAACTCACGGTATCTCTGACGAATTAAAAATGAATTGGTATAAAAGAGAAACAGCAGAGAGAAAAAACCGATTATGCCTACGCCCATTTCCAGCAATACCGGAAGCACCGAGCCTCCCGGCATATTGGCAAGAGCCGGAGATTCCACTAAATAGCCCAGAATATAGAACATCATCACCATAACACTGCCGGTGAGAATATAGGGAATGTACAGTCGCTTATTCTTGCGCATACCGTCTATTGCAAGTTTCGGATAAAAACTTAATTTCATTTTATCTCACCGCCTGTCGCCAGCATAGTCAGAGTGTCAGAAATTTTCTGATAAAGCTGCTCGTTGGTATTATCGCCGCGATAAATCTGATGAAACACCTCGCCGTCTTTAATAAACAGCACTCGCCCTGCGTGGCTTGCGGCTTTTACGGAATGTGTAACCATCAGTATAGTGCGGCCGTCAGCGTTGATACTGTTGAACAAACGCAGCAGTTCGTCAGTCGCTTTGGAGTCCAGCGCGCCGGTAGGCTCATCAGCCAAGACCAGTTTTGGATTGGTGATAATTGCCCGGGCAACGGCTGCGCGCTGTTTCTGACCGCCCGAAACCTCGTAGGGATATTTTTTCAGCAGGTCGGAAATTCCAAGCTGTGCGGCAATGGGCTTTAGACGCTCATGCATTTCATCATAAGTTTTTCCCGCCAGCACCAATGGCAGATATATGTTATCCTCCAGAGAGAATGTATCCAGCAGGTTGAATTCCTGAAATACAAAGCCAAGGTTATCGCGGCGAAAAGCCGAAACCTGACTTTCTTTTAATTTGCCCAGCTCCTGACCGTCCAGCACCACACTGCCTGCGGTGGGCTTGTCCAGTGCCGCCAGAATATTCAGAAGCGTTGTTTTACCTGAACCCGACTCGCCCATTATTGCGACATATTCGCCTTGTTCCACGCTGAAAGATACATTTCGCAGAGCTTCTACCTTATTGCCGCCGAAACGCGTCGTATAAATTTTCTTGACTCCGCTTACTTCCAATATACTCATAACCAAAATCCTCCTTTGTGATTTCTGTTTATATTATAGCAAAAAGGTGATTTGCATAGCCATAGAATCGGCTTACAAATCACCCTTAAAATCTAACAGTTTTGTAAGAAGCTATTCCACATCTGATTTTACCTGTTCGAGGTCTATGCAGATAACCGTCCCTTTATCCACTACCGACCTGGCGGTTATCTTATGCCCCAGATTTGCGCAAATGCGTTTGCAGAGATAAAGTCCGATACCGCTGGCCTTTTTATCGTTCCTGCCGTTATAGCCGGTATATCCGTTTTCAAAGATTCGAGGAAGATCCTCCGCCGCGATTCCTATGCCTGTATCCTTGATACACAGCTTTTTATCAGGCTCCAGCATGATAGTAATACTGCCGGAGGGCGTGTATTTTAGTGCGTTTGACAGCACCTGCTCAATCACAAAGGAAAGCCACTTTTCGTCGGTTATAACTTTAGTATTCACCGGTTCATATATCAATTTCAGCTTTCGGTCGATAAATTCGCCGGCAAACCTCTTGACGGTCTGCCTGATAATTACATCTAAATCATACTCTTTGATGAGATAATCGCTGCTTTCGGAATCCAGCCTGAGAAAAGTCATCACCATTTCAACATATTGCTCGATGCGGAACAAATCCAACGAAAGCTTGCGGGAAAGAGCGGTATCCTCGTTTTGCAGATGCAGCCGCATAGACGCAATCGGAGTTTTTATCTGGTGCGCCCATACGGTGTAGTATTCAATCATATCCGAGTATTTTCGGTTTGTCAGGGTGCAGTAAGTGTTGTGCTCCTCATTAATCATGCGAATAATCTGCTGATAATCCTTATCCTCAATCCCATCTGTATTTGGCAGCCTTACGGTAATTGTATCCGTTAGGTCTTTTATGCTTTCCAAAAGCTCGTGCTTTCTTTTTACACGCCGAAAATCCAGAGCCATCAAAACAATCCCCAATGCCGCACACAGCATTGCCGGATAAATGACCGCCTTTACGGGAAGGTGATATAGGTAAAATGTGACAATAAAAATTATGCAGAATAATGCGGCGACTGCTATCCCTCGCAGCCGCTGTTTTATATATTGTAAAAACAATTTCATCACAGTCGACTCAGCTTTCAATGAGATAGCCGATGCCGAATTTAGTAGTGATAAAATCTTCAAGTCCGGCGGCGTCCAATCGCTTGCGCAGGCGATTTACATTGACAGAAAGGGTGTTTTCATCCACAAAGCTTTCAGACTCCCACAGCAGTTCCATAAGCTTTTCACGGCTGACTACCTTGCCTTTGTTCTCCATAAGTATTAAAAGTATACGGAACTCGTTTTTTGAAAGTGAGATTTTTTCATCTTTGTAAGTCAGCGTACTGTCGCCAGTATTCAGCAG
>JAQXFQ010000057.1 GCA_029005175.1 Bacillota bacterium | reverse complement strand
GATCCTTAAAGTAAACATTTATCAGATCCTGATCGGGAAATTCCAGCGTCAGCCCGCAAATTTGAAGTAATGAAAACAGATCGTCCGGATCAAAGCTTTCGCGCATGAGCTGAATATTAAAAAGTATCACGCCCGAATTGATGTAACGGTATTCGCCGCCGAGTCCCAGATTCTGCTTGCGCTCGGGATAATAGGAATCCCCCAGATAATCGGGAACCGCAATCATCATTTTGCCCTCAAAATCAGAATTGTAAAATTCATCTATCGGCCTGCGTATGATGATGTCGGGATCAAGATACAGCGCCCTCTGCTCACTCTCGGGCAAAAGCCTGGGGATAAGCAGACGGTAATACATTTCTTTGGTGAAATATTTATTCACCGGCGCGCCTGCAAAAAGCTCGCTGTCCACTTGAATGTCACTGAATTTACCGCCCAGCAAGGCCACATGCGTCGACAGCCTGTCGAGATTGGACTTGCATACATTTGAATGAAGCAGCCAGATGTGTGCGCCTGTATTGTGTTCAAACAGCGACTCCAGCATAATGAGGGCGGGACGAATATAATTGTCGTCAACCGTAATCACTACGTTCATCCTCAAACCCTCCCCTGCTGAATTTTAAATAATTTATTTCTTTTTTGACTGTTTAGCAATATCTCTGAGCTCATCGCGCTTTTGCTCTTTTTGAGCCGCAAACATTCTTTGCTTCTGCTGCTCGGCTTCATAGCGTATCTTTTCTTCCTTGCTCATCTTGAGGTAGCTGAGCTGCTCGTCAGCTTCTTCAATGCGCTTTTTCGACATTCTGCCGGCCGAAGTCGTGCTGATAATGGAACCGCGGCAGAAAATCTGCTCGTCAATCTTATTGATAACTCTGCGCAGTCTCATGTAACCGATAGTCCATCCTACAAATGCGCCGCAGAACAGACCGAGACCCGCAAACACGATGTCGAAATGAGTTGTAACTATTGACGCGATCAATGTAACGGCACAGAATGAGATTGAAACCATACATGTACCGATACTGTCGTCAAAATAGAAGAGGAAGATGATTTCACAGTACATAATAAAGGTTACAAAGTATGCTGCCGCCAACGCGGGATAAATCGACAGAACCGTTCCCTCAAATCCGAAACCGGGCAGGAAGATCATTGCCAGGATAAAGATAATGATGGTGATAACAAACTGGAAGCGGATGATATAGAAAAGCTCGCTCTTGAGTGTGCGGAACATGTTCTTTTTCGCCATTTCAATATCCTCTCCGCCGCCGCCGTTGACCGCCTCGAGATATGCCTGATAAGAACTGAAGAAGGCCGTTTCAGCCTTGACAACAAATATAACCAGAGTGGAAATATTGGTGAAAAGAGCCAGACATGTAGCCATATCGTATTCAGGCGACGTCCAGAATACATTGCCGATATACACACCGTAATCAGTGGTCCAGTAAACAAAGTTGTGAATATACAAGCCCAGTGTATAGAAGAAGTTTGTGATAAACAAGGGCTTAAACCGCATGAAGTATTTGAGCGACTCAATGTAATTATTGCTGGAATGTCTGAAGTACGACTTAAGGTTGGAATACAGCATAGTCGCAATTATCGAGAACGCAAGCACCAAAGAACCCAGGATTGAATAGGATACTGCGTTGTGGAAAATGTAAACATTGACAATAGCATAAACCAAGGCCGCAAGAATACCTATAAAGTAAGCCATACTTATCTTGCCGTAGTCCTTCAGGGCAGAAACATATGTCATCAGATAGAGCGACATGTTGATAACCATAAAGAACCAATACGACATAAATATAAACAGAGGATCTATACCCACCTGAATCTCGCGGAATACGATTATCATTGAAAGGAGCGAAGCACCTACAATGTTTATAACCAGTCCCACATGGATAGCGGGCATAATGTCCGTCAGCCTTTCCTGATAGATCTTATCCGCCACATACCTCGACAAAACCGAATTCAGCGGAGATGTAACTATCATGGAAAATATAAAGACATATAGTATAGTGGCCGACAAAAATTCTCTGTCAGCAAACGCCGCTTGGGAATAGGGAAGTATCACATACATAAGCATGAGAGTTCCCGTAAGCAAAATGGTAGGACCTATTGTTACCATAATGGCATATGTTGTGCCGGCCAACATGTTGACAATATTGCCCTTGCCCATGAGCTTTTTTAATTCAAAACCTATACCAGCCATAACACGCCTCTTTCCTCAGATTATTTTTTTGATTTCTTTGATTTTTTTGCCTGCGGTGTTTTTTCTTCCACCGCAAATTGGTTATAAAGCTTGGCGTATTCTATGAGCCAGCCGTTTTTGGTGTAATACTGCCTTACTCGCTTCTTGCCGATTTCGCCCATCTTCGCGCGAAGCTCGGGATTCTGGGCTATGGTGACAATGGCTTGAGCTATGCGGGCAACATTCATTGTAGGAGTTACTATGCCGCAGTCGCCCATATCATCGTTATCACCGTGAATCAATCCTGCGCAGTCACCAACCTGCGTAGCTATACAGGGGATGCCGGCAGCCATAGCTTCCAGCATAACGATCGGCTGACCCTCGCTGATACTGGTGAGAATGAGCATATCCATTCTGCCCAGATAATCGCTCGGCTTAATGCGTCCGGTAAATTCAACGTCCTTCAGGTCGTTTACATTCACCATCTCAACGCAGTCATTGTAATAATCAGGGTCCTCATCGGTCGGACCCATGATGTACAGCTTGAGCTCGGGAACCTCTTCCTTGGCAAAGCTGTAGGCGCTGAGCAGAGTCTTAACATCCTTGATAGGCGTCACACGGAGCAGAGCGCCGATGTTTATGTGAGTATCATCGGGCTTTTTGCCGGGCAGATTTTCATAATCGCTTGCCTCTACGCCGTTGGGTATAACCATGGTCTTGGCGGGGTCGCAGCCCAACTCGAGCTGAATCATCTGAGCCGCCTTAAAGAGCGAGGTTATCTTGTCTGCATAATGGTATACACAGTCGGAAAGGCAATAGAAATAGTTGATCCATATATCTTTATATATGCCCTGCGTCCAGTTGCTCTTGATAATTTCCTCCTCACGCTCACGGGTGTAAATACCGTGCTCGCTGAGGATAAGCGGCTTGTTGTAAAGCACCTTGCCTTTGCTGGCAAGTATGCCGGCATAGCCGGTGGAAACGCAGTGATAAAGGTCGCAGACTTCAACCGGTGTTTTGAGGACCTTAAAGAGCAGCAGGTAAAGTGAGCGCGTATTCCACAGAAAGTCAACAAATACAGTCTGTGAATACTTATCGCGATAGAAATCAGATACTATATCATAGAAATCCTTGCCCATAAGCAAGCCGTTGATGGATACATCCTTGTGTTCAAAATAATTGAATATAGTAACCCAATCGACGTTTTTGCCGTACAGCAGCGACTTGAAAGCGTCCTTTTCGCGCGCGTTGAGTTTGGTTTTTTTGCGCACCTTGTGCACAACGTCGTCGTCGGATATAAACGTATCGTGCATTGACACGACGTTTTTAGGGATGACAAATTTACATTCCTTTGCATCCGCGCGGTCGGCCACTATAGTTTGTATGGAAAACTCCACATTCGGATTGCCCTGAACAAGCATCTGTACCCATGCGGAAACACCGCCAAAGGTATAGGGATAGCTACCCTCGGCAATTACGCAAACCTTCATTGAGTCTTTTCCTCCTTAATTCTCAATCAATAGAAGTATTTCTGGTTGTCGGCGTCTATCAGTTTGATCGTCACATCGTCCTTATATACCTCTATCATATAAAATCCGTCACTGAGCTTGGTTGCCTTATATCTTGCATCGTCAGGCTTTAACTTCTTGCTTGTCTTAACAACGAAAGTAGCCTTGTCATCGAAGTTTTCACACTTTATTTTAAGCTCTGTATCGGTAAATTCTATTTCGGGCATCAGGCAAAGATATCTCTTGGCTGAATAGCCTGCCTGTGTAGACGTCTTTTCCTGAAGCCATGACGTACCTCTGTTCAGCAGGTTAAACTGCTTGGCAAGCTCCTGAGAATAAATCATCCATTCATAGTCATAATCGCTCTCATTGGTGATTACGTCGTACATATCAAAGTAATGTGTGGAAAGTCCTATGCCGGAGGCCATGTTACATGCCTTCCAGAAGTCCTCATAGCTTATCGTAACTTCATCGCAGATTATCGGCATATTGACAATATCATTGTTATCCTCTGCCAGTGAAAGCGGAGCAACATAAGATGACGTGCCTTTATCCTCCAGCTTTGATACATATACGCCGATATTTTTGAACTTACTGAGAATAAAATTCTGAACGGACCGCTCCATAGAAGTGGAATACTTGTAAGTAACCACATTGTAGTTCGACATATTCCACTTAAAGTTATTATAGCTTGTTTCCATTGCATATTCCTGATGCTCACGATCTCTTGCTCTGTCGAGATGATAACCGCCGAAGCCGAATTCACATTCATATTTGCTGAATTGCTTTTTGAAGTACGACAGAGTATCTGACTTTAATTCCGAATTTGCACCATTGTCGGTAATGTAAGCATAATACAAGCCGGTAAACTTAATATCGCTGTCCTTCATCATGGTGACGAGTGACGGCCATGCCTGGTCACGGATAAACGACTGAGAGTCACGATTGTAGAATCTGAGCATATTGTCACCGTTTTCATAGCTCAAGAATGGGAAGCTGTCGATATAATTTACTTTAGCATTGACTATGGGATATGCGTAATCCGATTCCATGCTGCAAAGCACCGCTATGCACAAGCCAACTGAATACGGATGCTCCATAAAGTCGGCATTAAGTACGCAGACCTGACCGTTGCCGTAAACTGTTCTCCACAGCAAGGGAACCATCTCATCCTGCGCCGCGTTTGGATCGGAAGAATATTCAAATATATACTTTCGGCAGGTTGCGTCTACTCTGATGTCCTCCGTTTCAAGCGGGTAATCATAGCAAATTATCTTGCCCTGCGCATAAAGCCCTTCAAAAGCCTGAAAGCCATTGATTTTAGCATAGCCGCGACGCGAAACTATGCCGAAAGCACTGCAGTATCGGTCATATAATGCAGAGCCTTCCTTGGGAAGCACGGCAAAGAATATATTTGTGCCGTTCTTCACCTTAGACATGATCGCATCAAAATCGCCCAGTGACGTGAGCTCGGCGGTGGTAACAATTATCGCCTTAGCTCCCTCCAATACGTCCGCAGGAATATCCTTTGCCTGAGAATAAGCAGCGTTTCCCTTCTTGGCGTAATTCAAGGCGCTTACTACATTTTCTTTTACCACCTTATCATCGCCGGAAAGTACGATGTAATCGGTGTGATATTTGCTCATATCCACAGTATGAGCGGACGCAACGAAGTCATCTGTATATTCATTGTTGCTTGCTGCCGAATCCGTAATATAATTAATTGAAATTACAAGGAATATGGCAAGCATAAACACAAATGAAAAGGACATAACCAAGTATTCACTTCTTTTTAACATAGACAGGTCTCCTAATCTCAGGTAATATTAGTCGCGAATTTTGAATCTGGGTGCAATTCAGCTATCATTAACATTATAGCACCAAAAAATTCTCAGTCAACTATTAATTTATATAAATTATGTATAACTACCTATTAAACAGATATTACAAACCTTTGAATAGGATGATAACAAAAAAGTGCGTCGAAAAAAATGAAAACGCACTTTTTGAATAACCTGTTGTATTTTAAAATAAATATTTGGTGATATTTAATAAAAAAAATCGAGTCCGCAAAAGAATTTCTCTTTCTTGCGTGAACTTTTTAATCCGAAAAAAACTATCTGCCAATTCAATATCAAAATTCAAGCAAAATCTATTGGTAATTTTTAATAAATTTCACGCTCTAATTTCGTCACTTTGGCTTATCAGGCTTTTTTCCATGTGCGCGGCATAAAAAATACCAATATCGGGAAAATTTCCAGACGTCCTATAAGCATATCCGCTGTAAGCACAAGCTTGGAAAACCACGAAAATTCCGAAAAGTTTCCGTAAGGTCCTATTTTTCCCAGTCCCGGGCCAATGTTATTGATGCATGTAACCGCAGCGGAAAAGGACACCTCAAAGCCAAAATTATCTATCGACAAAACAAGCGTCGAAATCAGCAGTATGAGCATATACCACACAAAAAACGCGCCCTGTGTGCGTATTTGCTCACGGTCAACCAATTGCCCCTCCAGCTTTACGGTAGAAACAAGCCGTGGATTGAGCTGACGTCGCACTTCGCTTACAGCCGATTTACACAAAATAATCACGCGGGCAACCTTTAATCCGCCGCCTGTGGAGCCTGCACACGCGCCGCAGAACATCAGCATGATGAGTATCGTCTGTGAAAATCCCGGCCACAGCGTATAATCCGCCGTTCCAAACCCCGTGGAGCTGATAATGGACGCCGCAGTAAAGCCTGCATATCTGAAGGCCTCGGCAAATGAATTATACATTGAAACAATATTCCCTGTGATGAGCAGAGCCGCTATGATATAAATGCCCAAAAACACCTTGACTTCCGTGTTCTTCAGCACCGCCGAAAACTGTTTCATCAGCAGCATGTAAAACAGATTGAAATTTATGCTGAATATAAGCATGAAAACAGTTATCACCATCTCCGCCCATACATTATTATATCCTCCTATTCCCGCGTTGAGTACCGAAAAACCTCCTGTACCGGCTGTGGCAAATGCATTGACCACGCAGTCGAACCAATCCATGCCGGTCAGCTTGAGCAGCACGATTTCCAGCGCAGTGAGAAACATGTAGATTCCGTAAAGTATTCTCGCTGTGAGCTGAGTTTTGGCCACCAGCTTGCCCACTGTGGGACCCGGCACCTCGGCGCGCATTATGTGCATCGACTGTGCGCTGCCGCCCGGAAGTATCGCGAGGGCAAAGACAAGCACCCCCATGCCGCCTATCCAGTGAGTAAAGCTTCGCCAGAACAGCAGTCCTTTGGGCAATGCCTCAATATCAGTAAGTATAGTTGAGCCTGTTGTGGTAAATCCCGAAACGGTTTCAAAAAGCGCGTCGATAAAATTGGGAATGTACCCGCTTATCACAAACGGCAGCGCGCCGAAAGCCGACATAAGCAGCCAGGCAAGCGCAACTATGACAAAGCCCTCTCGTGCATATATCACCTGATTTTTGGGTTTGACCGCTGTCAGAATATATCCGAAAAATCCCAGAGGTAGCATTACCGACAGTATCGGCAGCAGTCCGCTATCCCTGTAATAAAGCGACACCAGCAGAGGAAGCCCCATAAGTGCTGCTTCCACCTTGAGTATCTGTCCTATGACATATCTTAACATTTTGTAATTCATAATTTTCTTTCAAACCTCGGCACATCAGGCAATAATATCATTCAGCGTCCGCAGACATCCCAAAGTTGTCACCACGATAACTGTATCTCCGGTTTCCATGCAGTCGTCGCCGCGCGGGAATATTATCTTATTTCTGCGTATGATGCAGGCAATGATAAGGTTGTTTTTCAGCTTCAAATCACGGAACTTAACTCCGACATATTCAAAATCATTCGGCACGCCGAATTCCAGCGCCTCGGCATGGTTGTCAACTATACGGTAAAGCGTGCGCACCGCCGTTCCTTGAGAATTATGCCGCGCACGAACGTAGCTGAGTATCAGGTCGGTGGCGAGATCCTTGGCAGAAATGACGCTCTCCAAACCAATGGTGTTGAGCACATGAGTTGATATTCTGTTTGCCTTAGTAACCACCTTGCCTACATTTTTTGACGAAGCATACATCGAAATGATAGCGTTTTCTTCATCATGACCCATAAGAGCGACAAACGCATCCTGTTCTGACAATCCCTGCTCGGTCAAAAGCTCCTGCTCGGTGGCATCGCCGCATATAATATCTGTCTTTGGGAGTCGTTCACTCAGCTCCAGAGCGCGTTCCTCGTCCTTTTCTATTATCTTGACCTTGTAACCGGAATCCATAAGCTGCCGCGCCAGATAATATCCCACCTTGCCCCCGCCGGCTATAATCACTCGACGTGTACGGCTGCGGTAAAGTCCCAGCTTTTTCATAAAACTCACAAGTTCGGGGCGTGAAGCCGTGACATTGATTCGGTCGCCTTTTTTAATAATGAAGTCGCCGTTTGGGATAATAGCCTCGTCACCTCTTTTTACAGCGCATACAAGCACATGAACATTGTACTTTTCATGGATTATATGCACAGGCTTGCCGATAAGCTCGTTGCCCTCGCCTATGCCGATTTCCGCCATCTCCACCCGTCCGTTGGCAAAAGATTCAATCTTGATTGCCGAGGGAAACCGCAGTATTCGGGCGATTTCATTAGCGGCCTCATATTCGGGGTTGACCAGCATACTTATTCCAAAGCCGGTACGCATAAAATCAAGCTGTTTGGAATATTCCGGTGTCCTGACGCGTGCGATAGAGTGACCTACTCCGATTTTTTTTGCAAGCAGGCAGCACAATATATTTAGCTCATCGGTCTGTGTGACCGATATAAGCAAATCGGCCTTGTCCGTACCTGCCTGCATCTGTATATCGTAACATGCGCCGTTGCCGCATATGCCCATAACGTCGTAATCATTGACAACAGCCTCCACTATCCGAGGGTCTTTGTCGATAACCACCACATTATGTCCCTCTTCCGCAAGCTGTTTAGTCAGATTTCTTCCCACCTTGCCATTGCCAACTATAACAATGTTCATAAGCTTACTCCCTTTTATAATATAGATTTCTCTGCATTTAACGCAATAAATCATAATTTATCTGCGTGACGTCCACTTGAAAATCAAAGATTTTCTCGTTAGTTTTTATGAGCTTCGCATTGTTTCCTATTTTACGTCTTTACTACACTTTGGTTTTGTAGGGGCTTTGCCCCTACGACCCCACAATGGGCGCTGCCCCTTGACCCTGCCAAGAGGACCAGTCCCCTTGGATTCCCGGCGGTGCGTACTCTATGATAAATTATGATTTATCAGCATATCCATCATTTTTGCCAATTCATAATATACT
>JAQXFQ010000056.1 GCA_029005175.1 Bacillota bacterium | reverse complement strand
ATGCTGCTTGCAGAAATAGGCGTGCTGCTGGCAATATCGCGGCGATCGCCGAATAAAGTAATTTGATTTTGCTGTTATTTGTGAACGATAAATCATAATTTACCATAGAGTACGCAACGTAGGGAATCCAAAGGGAGACCGCCATTCCTTGAATGGCGGCGGCCCTCTTGGCGGGGTCGAGGGGCAGCGCCCATCGTGGGGTCGTAGGGGCAAAGCCCCTACAAAACCAAAGTGTAGCAAAGACTCAAAATAGAAAACAATGCGAAGCCCATAAAAATCTAACGAGAAAATCGAAGATTTGCGAGTGGACGTCACGCAGATACACCCAATGTAAATTATGATTTACCGTCTGATAGTTAGTAGGAGGAATGTATTGTTGAAGGTGTTGATGGCAGGAGGCGGCACGGCGGGACATATTAATCCCGCTATAGCCATTGCAGATACAATAAGGCGCAAACATCCTGACGCTGAAATAATGTTTGTGGGCACAGTCAGGGGAATGGAGTCCAGACTTGTGCCTATGGCAGGATTTGAATTCACTTCAATGCCTGTGGCGGGATTTCAGCGTAAGCTCACGCCCGAAAATATCAAAAGAAATATCCGCGCGCTTTATTATCTGGCGATGTCCGGCAGCCGCGCGGCCAAGATAATCAGGGACTTTCAGCCTGATATAGCGATAGGCACCGGCGGCTACGTCAGCGGTCCGATATTGCGCAAGGCGGCGCAGATGGGCGTGCCGATACTCATTCACGAACAGAACGCATTCCCGGGCGTCACTACCAAAATGCTGTCGCGCTATGCCGAGTGCGTCATGCTGGCAGTGGAGGACGCAAAAAAACGCATGGATCCAAAGCTGAAATTTGTCACCACGGGCAACCCCGTCAGAGCGGAAATACTGGAGTATGACAAGCAGACGGCTCGGCGTGAGCTGGGAGTGGATGACCGTCCGCTGATAGTGTCGTTCGGCGGCTCGCTGGGCGCGGAGATGGTAAATAAATCCATGCTCGACCTGCTGGAGCGAAGCGCGCGCAAGCGAAATTATCAGCATATACACGGTTACGGTCAATACGGTAAATTTGTAGTTACCGAGCTGCTCAGGAGAAAGGTCAAGCTGAAAAAGTCCAAAAACATAGATGTGAGAGAATACATCAACGACATGCCGAGAGTTATGGCGGCGGCTGATCTGGTGATTTGCCGCGCGGGTGCGATGGCACTATCCGAAATTCAGGCACTCGGCAAGGCCGCAATACTTATACCTTCTCCGAATGTGGCGGAAAATCATCAGTATTACAATGCCATGGCAATGGTGGATCGCGACGCCGCGGAAATCATAGAGGAAAAGGATCTGACTCCGCAAAAGCTTACCGCAATGGTCGACAGCCTTGCCGGAAACAGGAAGAAGCTCGAAGAAATGTCGGCAAATGCCCGTAAAATGGCGATTCTCGACTCACGGGAAAGAATATACGATGTGGTGCATGATGTTTTGAAAAAATACGGAAAGCTGTAAAATTTTATAGGGCTGATATGCTGTGAACATGCAGTGAGCAGACGGTATAAAATTGTTATTATATTATTAAAAAAATATAATTTTTTAGCTATTGAATTTACAGCGGCTTGTATGATAAAATGATAATGTTACACATGAATTGAAGTTAATTACCATAAATTAAAGGAGTTGTGTGTGTGTGGGCAGCAAAAAGAAAAGAAATGCAGGCAATAATAATAGACGCATAAGCAGCACTGATGCTGTCCGCAAGCCACAGCCGGATATGTCAAAATATGCCGGAGCGGTCAGCAATAAATCTAAGCGCAATTATGCCGATTTAAAGCTGGTGCGCCCCGGAAATCTCGCCGAGTATGCCTCACGCGGTTCGACTGAAAGAGGGGCATATGCATCGGACAGAGCTTCATCGGAGCGTTCATCGCAGGAAAGCAGACTGCCGGCTGCAAAGCGCAAACCGTCCGCTGTGACTTCGCCTGCAGCATCAAGCCGGCAAAGAGCGAAAAAGTCCGAAAATAAATCGGCTCAGCCGGTCAAAAAAAATCCCTCAAAGGCTGCAACTAAGTCATCATCTTACAAAAAAAGCGGTTCATCTGCCAAAAAACGCAACGCACGCGATGCGGCTAAGATGCCGCGTCAGGCTCAGAGAGAACCTGTTGCCGAGTATGCGCAGGATGAATACAGCAGGGCACTTAACAATTCGGATTTCTACAGCTCAGTGGTTGAAAAATATTATATAAAGCATCCTGAAGAGCTGGAAAAGCGTGAGAAATCCGGAGCCTTGCGCAAAAAAAAGTCCCAGTCTGAAGCTGCAGCCAAATATTCCCGCGGCGGCAGGCACAAAGCGAAAACATCACAGGGCAGCGATGCCGAAAGCAAATCCGTGGCGGAAATGGCAGTCAAAAGCCGCGGAGCTTCCGGAAAGAAGAACCGCGCCAAGGTGGTCAAGAGCGGCAAGGCAAAGGGCGTGGTGCCTATGCGTGCGGCTCACCGCAGGGTAAGGCAGCGAAACCGCAGAAGAACGGTCGTTTTCAATTCTGTGATATTGATGGCGACTTTAGTCGGTCTTATTGCGCTGTATGTGGGAATTTTCTTTAACGTGAAAAATATCGAGGTCAAGGGCGAAAGCCCATACAGTGCAAATCAGGTTATCGATATGTGCAGCTTCACCAAGGGAGATAATATTTTGTTTGTTGACGCTGAGGGCTGCGAAAGGACGATAACGCAAAAGCTTCCTTACATCGAAAGCTGCAAGATTAAACGCGAATTTCCCGCCACTATTGTAGTAAATGTGACAGAGGCTGAGATTTTGGGCGTGGCTGAGGTCGCGGCGAACTGCTGGGCGACGATAAGCACCAAGGGCAAGATACTTGAAACTGTGACAAATTCTGCTGTAGTCAGCACTAGCGATATCTTTATTTCGCTTACATACGATGCGGAAGCAGTTTCGACTAAATCCGTAGCGGAAAAGAAGGGCGTACCCGTGCTGGAGGGCATAGATTTCAAAAACAGCTCTGTTGACGGCTGTATTCAGGGCGATGCGGCAAAGTATCTTGAGTGTTTTGAGCAGATATATTCGGCGGGGCATGAAATCGGCATGAAGTTCACCCGCCTGAGATACGGCGATAAGGGCTACGAGGCGGAATATGACGGCAGAATCAATATTGTCCTGGGAGATGTTTCGGATAAATCTGCTATGCTGAACAACCTGAAAGCTGCTGATTATATACTGCACAACAGCGATATTACCGAGCACGAGAGCGGAGTGATAACGTATATAAAAAATGAGATTTTCTACAGTCCCAACTATGAGCGGGAAGATGAAGATGTAGAAGATGTGCGGTTCGCTCATGACAGTGCGCCGTCTCAGGACGGTACACAGCCCGATACACCGGATTCGACGTAAATTTTATCCTCATCGGCAAACTTGTGGTTTGGCAAACTTATGGTAAAGATAAATTCATAATATAGCCATAGTTTGACATTTTGCATATAAATATCGTTTGACACACTTAAAAAATTTAATTGGATATATGTTTTTTTACGTAAAAACATATTGAAATTTGAGTTGAAAAGTGTTAAATTATTAATTAGAATACTAAAATTGACGGAAATGAGAGGAATAATGGTGTTTCCCTCAAAAAATCCCTTACAGGAGGAATTTTAAAATGGCATTTGAATTCGACCAGGACTATGAAAACAACGTGGTTCAAATCAAGGTTATCGGTGCAGGCGGCGGCGGCGGAAACGCTGTAAACCGCATGATCCAGATGGGTGTGAACAGCGTTGAGTTTATATCTATAAATACAGACGTACAGGCTCTTCACCGCTCACAGGCTACTCACAAGATTCAGATCGGTGAGAAGATCACAAAGGGCAAGGGCGCAGGTGCAGACCCCGCAAGAGGTCAGCGCGCAGCTGAGGAGAGCAAGGAAGACATCGAGGCGGCACTCAGAGGCACAGACATGGTGTTTATCACAGCAGGTATGGGCGGCGGCACAGGTACAGGCGCAGCTCCCGTTATCGCTGAAATCGCTAAGGAAATGGGCATTCTGACGGTCGGTATCGTTACCAAGCCTTTTGCTTTTGAGGGCAAGAGACGTATGGAACAGGCTGAGGCCGGTATAGCCGCTCTTCGTGAGCATGTTGACTCTCTGGTGGTTATCCCGAATGAAAGACTCAAGCTCGTTTCTGAGCAGAAGATCACTCTCGCAAATGCTTTCACAATTGCTGATGATGTTCTCCGTCAGGGCGTTCAGAGTATTTCCGACCTTATCAACAGCCCGGGTCTTGTCAACCTCGACTTCGCTGACGTTACCGCTGTTATGAAGGACGCCGGATATGCTCACATGGGCGTAGGCTTTGCACAGGGCAAGGAAAAGGCTTCTCTTGCAGCACATGCCGCAATCTCCAGCCCGCT
The DNA here is from genome assembly GCA_029005175.1 of Bacillota bacterium. Classification (GTDB taxonomy): domain Bacteria; phylum Bacillota; class Clostridia; order Oscillospirales; family Acutalibacteraceae; genus RUG762. Next base: position 4,063 of record JAQXFQ010000056.1, on the reverse strand, counting down.
GCTCGAGACATCCATCAACGGCGCAAGAGGTGTTATCATCAACATCACTTCCTCCAACGACATCAACCTCGAAGAAGTTGACGTTGCTTCCACAATGATCACAAAGGCTGCTCATCCCGATGCAACCATTATCTGGGGTGCTGCGTTTGACGAGAATATGGATGATGAGATGAGAGTCACCGTTATCGCTACAGGCTTCTCTGTTGACCCCGAGAAGGTTCAGCAGACAGCAGCTCCCGCCAATGCACAGCCCAAGAAGCCCGCTGCAAAGCCGGCACAAAAGACGGGCGGCACTGTAAACCTCAATGCTTCTGCCGGCACAGGTTCTACCATTAATGAGAATAATGATGATGATTATTTTGACATTATGGAGATCTTCGGCGGTCGCAACAAGTAATTTGCCATCGCTCAATAAAATATAACATTAACGTCTGTATGAGTAATTAAATTCATACAGACGTTTTTTGTTAATTATGACTTTATTTTTATGCACAACATATGTTATAATTAGTACAAAAAGGGCATATTATCATTTTATTAAAATATTGATATACGGAGTGATTGGAATGAATGAAGAAAAAATGTTTCACATAGGACTGTCCAAAAGCGTCAAGGCAAAGTATGCCATACTGCCGGGCGACCCGGGGCGTGTGCCGAAAATCGCAGAGTATCTTGATGAGCCGCGCAAGCTGGCATTCAACCGGGAATACTGCACATGGCAGGGGAAGCTCTGCGGCGAAACTGTGCTTGTGACCTCAACAGGCATAGGCGGACCGTCGGCATCTATCGCTATGGAGGAGCTTGTCAGGCTGGGGGTGGATACCTTCGTGCGCATAGGTACCTGCGGCGGCATGAATGAAAAGGTATGCGCGGGTGATATAGTAGTTGCCACGAGCGCAGTGCGCATGGAGGGTACAAGCCGCGAATATCTGCCGATAGAATACCCCGCTGTGGCGGATTTCGGACTTACCTGTGATATGGTTAAGGGCGCGGAAAGCCTTGGTCTGCGCTGTCATACAGGCGTAGTGCAGTGCAAGGATTCTTTTTACGGACAGCATGCCCCGATGAGCATGCCCAACGGCTACGAACTGATACGCAAGTGGAACGCGTGGATTGCGGCGGGCTGCCTTGCCTCAGAGATGGAGTCGGCGGCGATATTTGCCGTGGCTGCGGCGAGAAATGTGCGCGCGGCTACGGTGCTGCATGTGATATGGAATCAGATGCGCCGCGAGAAATTCGGTGAAAAGGATGAGAGCCACGATACCGACAATGCAATACGAGCGGCAATTGAAGGGTTGAAATACACCATAGAAAAAGATAAAGCTGCGGCTGATTAATGAATTTAACAAAAATATTAAAAATCAATCAATATCATATTGAAAATTATTTATATTGTGGTATAATTAAACTAATTATTAAGGAGAATTTTTTGCGGAAGGAGGAGTTTCGATGGATAACGGTGAGTACAGATTTCGCAGGGCTTTTGTCGGTTATGACCGCGCGGCAGTCGACGCTGAATTCGACCGACTGCTCAGCCAGGTTGATGACGCAATGGATAAAAACGAAGAACTGCGCCGTGAGGTTCAGGATCTGAAAGACGAGCGCAGGAATTTGGAAACCTCCAAGCGTGCGCTGGAGGAGGAGCGTTCCCAAATATCGCGTGAACGAGCCTCTTTGGCGGAATCAATTACCTCCATTTCGGGCAAGGTCGCTGAGTTGGAAACAAACCTCACATCGTCAAAGGCGGCAAACGAAGCCCTGCAGAATAAGATAGACGCGGCAGCTTCCGAAAAGAACGAATTGCAGCTTCGTCTGGACACTGTGCAGGAGCGCAACAGAGAGTTGACCATGCGTGAGCGGCAGTTTGACGAAATCGAAAAATCCGTTTCGTCCATAATGTCCGTAACCAAGCGCGCCACTGACAGACTTTTCCAGAAGTCGGTGGAAAATCAGGAAAACGTGATACGCATTGCGGGGGACGCCGCACAGGAGGCCGCGCTGATTCGCGCTGACCTCACAGCGGCTCGCGATGATATGAATGTCGCATTTGACGAATTGCAGGACAGAATAGACAAGATAGACGCGTCGCTGACAGGCGCAGTTCACAAGCTGGTGGCAATCAAGCACGACAGCGGCTTGAAGCCGAAGAACAGCGAAGCTACCATTGAGAGCGAAGTCGAGCGTTTGCTGTCGCTCCGTGCGGGCGAGGTGGATTATTCCGACGGCAATGGGTATGCCGTGCCTGTGCTTGGCCCCTACAGCGCAAAGTTTATTTCAGATGCTGCCAAGAAGGTGAATTCCGGCGAAATAGACGGCAATCCCCCTTATGAGAATAGTTCAGCGGTCAATCCGCCGCACTCCGCTCCCGAAGCTCCTGTTTCGGAGGGGGCAAAGCCCTCGTCAGTCGGAGTAAAGAAAAGCTATCCTGGGGTATTTCAGTCCACTGAGGATTCAATAAGAGAGGCAAATAAGCTGATGGATGCGGCTGATGCTGCGGCTGAAGTCAGCCGTCAGGCAGAACCCGCACCGTCAGCAGCACCGACACCCGCGCAGGGCACGCCTTACACAAATCAGCCTGCTCCGGCGGCGGTGCCTCAGCCAATGCCGAATACAGCGCCCCAGACGGCGTATACGCCGTATCAGAATCAGCCGTATGCTCCGCCGATGTATACACCGCCTCAGCCCAGAACTAACCCAATCGGCTTTGGACACAGATATGATATGAACGAGCAGCCTGAGATAAATCCATACGCAGGCGAGCATTTTGAGCAGGTCGATCTGAATACGCTCAGCAATCGGGCACAGGATATATCCATGGATAATCCGAATTTGCAGTACATGCCGCAGACATATTCTCAGCAGAGCGGCAATTATGATGCACCGGCTATGAATATCAGCATGTCACAGCCGAGCTTGTCAGCATATGGAAATGCCGTTTCTCAGCCGCAGTTTTTGCCGAATGCGCCGGTAGTTTCGGTGGATACGGCATCTCAGCTGGCACAGCCCGTTCAGTCTATTCAGTCGGATAAGGCAATGCATCAGCCTGCTGAAGCGGCATTGTCAGCGCAGTCTGCCCAGCCTGCCGCAGACGAAAAGCCGACTGCAAGGAGAGTAGCTGTTACAAAAGTCAAACCGGATAAGACTGTGCAGGAAAAGGTAAAAATCGTAGTGCGCCACAGCAGGTAATTTTCTGATTGATAAAAAATAATATATTCAAGCGCCCGATGAAATTCATGCAAATTTCTTCGGGCGTTTTTTACGTTAGAGGAAAGAGGATATTTTTATGATTGAGATACTTTATCAGGACAAATCCGTGATAGTCTGCATTAAGCCTGTAGGGGTGCTGTCGCAGGCTGACGGTCAGGAGAGCATGGTTTCACTGCTTGCGGCACAGTGCGGCGGCGGTGTTTATCCGATTCACAGGCTGGATAGAAGTGTAGGCGGAGTGATGGTGTTTGCGCGGAATTCGATGGCGGCGGGGAAGCTTTCCGCCGATATTCAGTCGGGCAGATTTGTCAAGCAATACATGGCTGCCGTTCACGGCAGACCGCAGGAAGCTTGCGGCGTGATGAAGGACATACTTTTTAAGGATTCGCGAAAAAATAAATCATTTGTTGTCAATCGTCCGCGCAAGGGAACAAAGGACGCGTCACTGGAATATACACTGATTGACACGACGGAATACAAAGGCAGTGAGTGCTCGCTTGTGCGGATTAAGCTGCACACGGGACGCACCCACCAGATTCGGGTGCAGTTTGCCTCGCGCGGAATGCCGCTGCTGGGTGACGGCAAATACGGCAGCAGGGAAAATCACTGCGACACTGCGCTGTGGTCATACAAAATAACCTTTCGCAATCCCTCGGACAGCAGGGAGATGAGCTTTGAATCCTTGCCCGATAAGGAGCGTTACCCGTGGAATTTGTTTGATTGGGAAAAGGTATAAATCATAATTTAGCAGAGAACTAAAGTAGGACACCTACAATGGGAATCCAAGGGGACTGGTCCTCTTGGCGGGGTCAAGGGGCAGCGCCCATTGTGGGGGCGTGGGGGCAAAGCCACCACA
>JAQXFQ010000055.1 GCA_029005175.1 Bacillota bacterium | reverse complement strand
TTGTAGGAATGTTTAATTCTTTTCATACTACTCTCCGTTTGTCTGATTTTGATCGGAAAGTAGTATTGACCTGCTGAGGGTAAAATCACCATAAAGCTTTATCTGATTTTAGGGAAAGGCTTAAGAATTATTATCAATCCGCCGACGCAAATTTAACGGAGATTTCCAGCACATCTCCGTTAATAGCCGCCGAGACAGACGCGTTCATTTTGTCCGCAAGCAGCTTGACTATCGACAGCCCCAGACCCGTTGATGTCGTGCGCGCCTTGTTTGCCGTGTAAAATCTGTCGAATAATTTTGCCGCATCTATTTCAGCAGGATTGCTTATTTTGTTGCTTATCACCAGCGTGTTGTCATTACGAATTGACACAAACGTATCATCAGCCGAATGCCGCAGGCTGTTGTTCAGCAGATTTTGCAGAATCCTATGCAGCATCGACCTGTCGGCGTTTATTATTGCCGGCTTTTCGCGCTCGAATATGATTTTTCTGCCGGCTTCTTCATACAGCGGAAAAAGTTCCAGAATGCTTTCCACTATTTCATTGGTAAGGTTAATCGGCAGTAATTCAGGCGCGTCATCGCGGCTTACATAATATGAATATTCAAAAAACTGCTCCACCCGCTGCTGCATTACATTTACATGCTTTACCGCCATGTCGTAGTTTTCACTGTCGTCGGCATTGTAAGGTGCGTGCGCCAGCATTTGCAGATAACCCTTGACCGCTGTCAAGGGTGTGCGCATGTCGTGAGATACATTGGCAATCAGCTCTCTGAAATGCCGCTCGTTCTCCTGCACGCGTATTCTGAGCCGTTTTTCGGATTCAAGCGCGTCATTGATATTAGCGGATAGTTTATTTAACTCGCTGTCGAGCAAATCAACATGCAAAGCTTGTGAGGACTGCTCATTTCTTCGGTTTACAAGCTGATTGTTTACGCTCTTTATCTGCCGCCTCAATAAGATTATGTAAAGAATCGCCGCCGCAAGGCAGACCGACAGTATTATCACCGTTATAAGCATAAATTTCCTCCTTGAAAATGCAAAATTACACGCCTGCATTTGACTACAGGTGTGTAATTTTTTATTTGATGAAATTATTTCAGATCTCTCTTTTTGAATGTAACCGCCGCTGTGGTGAATAACAATACCGCCCATGCTGTGCCTGCAATAATTATCGGGAGATAATTATTCAAGGTCACGTCAACAAGCAGTGCCTCTTCGTTCAAATATACGAAGGGCATGGTGGGTAGACCCGGGAATGAATATCCGTAAATCTTTGCATATATTTCCGACTGGGGGAACAAATACTTCTGGATCATTTGCAGAACGATTGTACCTATCATCATCGCGGGCATATTTATTGCAAATGAGATGCCTGTCTTGTGTACAAGGAAGCATACCATTACGAAAAACATCATTATCGGCAGATATGCGAAGAATATAGATACCAAGAGCAGTGCCATTCTTGCCGCGAAATCAACGCCCGAAACGCCGACTGTTTCAAATCCCCAGCCGTATTTGGCGGCAACTATCGCGCCGGAAATGACAGGATAGGGAATGCATGCGAGCGCCATGCTCAGGGTGTAGACAAATGCCTTGCTTGCAATAACGCTCAGGTGGCTGTTGCCGCATGTAATGCTCTCCTGAAATGTGCGGTTTTCAAAATCGTTGCATATGAAAAGTCCCGCTATTACCGAACCGATTATAATATAAAGCATATTGTCCGAGAAAGCGTTCAACAGCAGCGAAAGACCGTTGTACTCGTCGCCCGAGGAGCTTACCATGAATCCGTACAGGACGGAGAAGCAAAGCGTGATAAGCCATGTTACCTTAAATGCAATCGACTTTTTCAGCTTGATAAATTCACATTTCAACACATTCATTGCTGAATACCTCCTATCAGGTTAGTAAAATAACTTTCCACAGAATCGCCAAAGATACTGGCATGTAATTTTTATGGAATTATTTCAAATCTCTTTTTTTAAAAGTAACCGCTGCAAGGGCGAAGAACAATATCGACCATATCGCGCCCGCTATGATTATCGGCAGATAATTTTGCATTGTCACGTCGACCAGCAGGCTATCTTTATTCAAATATCCAAATATCATGTTTGATAGACCTAAGAATGAATAGCCGTATATCTTTGCATATATTTCGGATTCAGGAAATACAAATTGCTGAAGCATTGGCAAAACAACCATTCCTACCATCATCACGGGCATATTTATTGCGATTGACGTTCCTGCCTTTTGCACAAGGAAACAGATTAATACAAAAAGCGTTATTATCGGCATACAGGAGAAGAATATGGATGTAAAAAACAGCGTCATTTTTGCAATAAAATCCGGTCCGGAAACGCCTGCTGTTTCAAATCCCCATCCGTATTTGGCAGCAACTATTGTACTTGAAACGATCGGATATGGCACATATATAGCCAGTGTACTCAGAGTATAGATAAATGTCTTGCTAGCAATAACGCTCAGGTGGCTGTTTCCGCAGGTTATACTCTCTTGAAATGTGTGGTTTTCAAAGTCATTACAAATGAAAAGGCCACCTATTATAGCTCCAATTATGATAAAAAGCCAATTATTAGAAAAAGCATTTATCATAAGCAAAAAGCCATTACATTCCATGCCTGAATACGTGCCCGCATACAATATCATAAATCCGAAGAGCACAGAGAAACAGATCGTGACAAGCCATGTTATCTTAAATGCCGTTGATTTTCTTAGCTTTATAAATTCGCATTTCAACACATTCATTGCTGAAGGCCTCCTATAAGATTGGTGAAGTAATTTTCGAGAGAGTCGCCGTTGAGCGAAAGTCCGAGAACTACAATGCCGTTTTCGTGCAGAGTTTTAGCCACGAAATCCATGTCATCCAGATAATCGTAAAGCTGTACCGATTTATCGGGCATGACCTTGTAGTTTGAGGTATTCAGTTTCGTTTCGATAACATTCACCAGCTTGCCTTCGTCTGTGCAGCGTATGATTATATACTGCCTGCACTCCTCGTCCAGTTCCTCAGCCGTGAGCGTGCGTATAACCTCGCCCTTGTGCATTATGATATAATCTGTTGCAACCTGATAGAGCTCGGGAAGATTATGGCTTGAAATGAGAATGGTAATGCCCTGATTGCGGCAAAGATCTGTGAGCAGATTTCTGACCTCAACCACGCCCATCGGGTCAAGACCGTTGATAGGCTCATCGAGAATCAGAAATTCGGGGGAACCTATGAGCGCGTCGGCAATACCCAGACGCTGCTTCATACCCAGTGAGAAATCCTTGCTTTTCTTTTTGCCTGTGCCGCCGATGCCGAGCATGTCAAGAAGCTCCTGCTCCCGTGATTTGTTCGGCATGCCCTTGAGTACGCGGTGAAATGCAATATTTTCCTTTGCGCTCATTGAGCCGATAAGGCTGGGATACTCTATCATACAGCCGGTGCGGCGGCGGGCTTGCCTGATACCCTTTTCTTTGGTCTGACCGAAAAGCTCATAGCTTCCGGCTGTAGGGCTTGCCAGTCCCGAAATTATTCTCATAAGCGTAGTCTTGCCCGCGCCGTTCTGACCGATAAGTCCGTAAATTCTTCCCTTTTCAAGTGTTATGCTGACGTTTTTGAGCGCGCTTGTCTCACGGTAAAGCTTAGTGAGATTTTCTGATTTGAATATTGTGTTTGAATTACTCATGTTGTTTATTCCTCCTTGCAGGAATTATAATAACCCCAAAAGGTTGCAAAAAGGTTGAGGAAGAATAATAAAAATGTTGAAAATTATAATTTAGCTGAGTGACGTCCACTCGAAAATCAAAGATTTTCTCGTTAGATTTTTATGAGCTTCGCATGGGGGTGTTTTTCTATTGCAAGTTTTTCTTGCACTTTAGTTTTGTGGTGGCTTTGCCCCCACACCCCCACCACGGCGCTGCCCTGGACCTGCCAAGAGGACCAGTCCCCTTGGATTCCCGACGTTGCGTACTCTCCGCTAAATTATCATTTATCCGTTGAACTGAAACAGCTATTATTTATTTCTTCAGTCTATATCCCATTCCCCAGACAGTTTCTATGTATTCGTCTCCGCCCGCCTCCTTGAGCTTCGAGCGCAGCCGGCTGAGGTGGGATTTTACTGAGCTGTCGTCGCCCAGATAGTCCATTCCCCAAATAGTTTCGTATATGTTGGACTTGGAAAAAATTTTATCCTGATTGCTTAAAAACAGCTCCATAATAAGGTATTCCTTTGCGGTGAGAATCACCTGATTTCCGCCTACCGAGACAGTTTTGGACTGAACATTCAGTTCAATATCCTTAAACGACAGCGTTTCAGACTTCGCGGAAGCGGATTGGTATCTGCGCAGGTTGGTGATAATTCGCGCCTCTAATTCTCCCAAATCAAACGGCTTGGTTATGTAATCGTCAGCACCTGACTTGAGTATATCGATTTTTGTGCCTATCATGTCCTTGGCGGAAATAACAATTACAGGCTTGTTCGACGTGCGGCGGATGACCTGCAATATCTGATCGCCGCTCTTGTAGGGCAGCATGATGTCCAGCAGTATCAAATCGCAGTCCCCGCTGACCGCCAGCTGCTCTCCCGAAACGCCGTCATATGCCGACTGCGTGGTATATCCGCAGCCTTGCAGAAATTTGACCAGCATTGCGTTTAAATCTCTGTTGTCCTCTATAATCAAAATCTTTTCCAATTAAACCGGCTCTCCCATCTAAAAAAATACGTCCTTATACAAATAATAAACCGCACAATATTACTATGTCAAGGATGAAGCAGCTTTTTACAGCTGATTTTCAATTTTCAGTCAGACATGTGCTGAATTCGGGGTTCTTTGAAGGCTTAAGCCGACCGTTCTTCCAATAAACTAGCGTTGAATTTTTCTTAACTGACGGTCGCCTTCCGTGCTTATAATAAATTTCTACAAGCTTTTTATACAATAAAACAGTAGATTTGAAAGCAAGACACGCTTATAATGGTGAATTTTTAGATTATTTGCAACAAATAATCTTATCAATAATAAGACCATTGTAGAAACTTTTCTCAAAATTGCAATTCTTATATTGACAGTCGCGTTTTTGAGATATATAATAAAGTTGCAAATGTAATCGGCCGTATGCATAATGCAAAAAATAATGAGGTGATAAATTAATGAGAGATTATATTTTAAGACCAATAGATATTAACGGTAATATTCTACCATTTTCAGTAAAACAATATGATAATGACAGCCGCAGGATCTACTTATCAATTATTGATATAGATAATCCTGATGAGCAAATAGTTAATCTCCGGAATCATACTGTTCGTGTCTATTTTCGTTTACCCGATGGGAGTGTAGAGTTTATCGACGGTGAGGTTGTTGATCCCGATGACGGCAAAATTGCAATAACTATTCCCGGCTCAGTAACTCAGCTTATAGGCAAAGTTGAATGTGAAATCTGTATTTCAGGTGTGGATGATGATTCATTAATTTCTTTGCGGGTGTTTTCATTCGATGTTATTGGAAGTATTTACGACAGTAATGCAATTGAAGCAAGCGAAAAATTTTCTGCCCTGGATAATGCACTGAAAACGGTTGATGGTTTTGAAACCGAAATCAAGAAAGCCAATGCCCGTATTGATAACATCATCACCATGCCTGAAGACAGCACGACAGGCGATGCGGAGCTTATGGACATCCGTGTGGGATACGACGGCACGACGTATGCAAGTGCAGGCACGGCGGTGAGAGAGCAGGTCGGTGAGCTTAATAAGTTAATTGATATGATTGCGGATGTGCAGACCGCCGAAACACTGCTCGGACAAACAACGACATCTGAAAAAACAAGCGTATCCGTAGCAGCACTTAACACAGGACAAGCCACCAGAATCGCAAATCTTGGCACTATCTCGAAAATTAAAATGCGATATGTGGTGAGCGCAGACTGCACACTAACCTGTGCGATACGCGGTGATGACTTTGAGACAGTTTATGCGGAATCAACAGCCGATGTATCGGCAGGAGCAGGTTATGTTGAGTTTGCGTTTAACGATATTGCTGTCAGCAGTGAGAATATATACATCTCAGTCGATGCCGGCGAAAGAGTCCTCGGCAGCGGCATGGTAACAAGCTCCGACATTAACACCGTATACATGACCGCGTCCAACGGCACGGAAAACTCAAACAAATACCGCGTAAATCCTGCGAGCACATGGTCAGATGGCAGTGACACAGCTTACCCCTATGCGGGCACGCTTGAAATGTATGTTTACAGCTGTGATAAGATAGTTTCTCAAACAGTGCCGTCAGTAGTGAATGAGCGATTTGAGAAAATTGAAACAAATATTGAAAATACAAAAAACAGGCTTGACGCAATCAGATTTATGCGATTTGACAACGGCAAATACAATAATTATGTGTATGCTGAGGGCAGATACCTGTATACAGGAGGCTTTGGCGGATATGTTTCCAAAATAGATGTGAGCTGCGAATCTGCCCCCGAAATTGTTGTGGGTAAGTATATAGTAAGCAAGCTCACATGCACGGGTATTGCAAGCAGCGGCGATTATATCTATTTTTGCTTCCGTGACCCTGTTGCCGGGCTTGATTCATCTGTCGACGGGCGCAATGCGGGCGAACTGGTGGTTTGCAGGAAGGAGGATTTGTCGGTTGTAAACGACATTGTACTTGATTGGAAAGCCAGCCGTGTTATAGTGCATAACAATATGATGATGGTATCATGCCAAATGAAAGGCTGGAATCTCTACACGCTGGACGACCCCGCTAATCCCGTGCTTGCATACGAATATCGCGCGGATAACGTAGAATATCAGGGCGGTGCTTTTTATGAAGCCGACGGTAAAACATATTACATCGGCGCGGGCTTTGGTTACGGTATATATGTATGGGATGTCACAACGCCCACTGCGCCTATACTTGCCGGTACAATGAAATTTGCATGGTATGACGAAATTAAAAACATTGCGCATACTTACGACTGCATGGTGGACGGCAGTTATCTGTACTGCACCTTTGCATCTATGCACGATTATTGGGGCACTGACAACGACATCAGAGGTTTGCTGGTCGTTGACTTGTCACATGTTACTGATTGGAAATACGAAAATGCCGCGTCTATCAACTGGCAAATCGTGCAGATTGATGATGAGGACAAGTCCCAAACATGGGTGGGTATGGATGAGATGCCCACAAGGATGACGCGCGTCGGCAATGCCATTATCACCAATCACGACAGCGGCAATGTAGCGGTTTTCACGGTAAGCGAGCCGGGAACGGTAACGTATAACCGAGTTGTAAGTGTTACCGGGACAGGATTTGTGTATCCCGTGTGCAGCACAGCCGACGGACGTATTTTTACCGGCGGCAATGACGGCACCGCAACGGGCGGCTTGCTGCATATGCTAAGACTGGCTAATGTTGATTTTTAGTGCGAGCATTTCTTATTTTTTATCTGTCTGGGATTTTCCCGAATGAATATGTAATAAGCTGTCACACTGCGTTTTTTATTTCGCCGGTGTGACAGCTTTAATTTATTTATAGCAAGCTGCGACTGTTTGCTTTAAATTGAGAACATAAATCTTTTAATTTTTTTACGATGTTACACTATATTTAATGTTTTATTGCACTATTTATTTTGAGTTGATTTACTCTTTCATAAAAAAATGTTTATTATGAAATAATAACATATTTGAAAATAAATCGTTTCTGATATTTGGAAGAAAGATAATTGTAAATTTTGTGACAATATGATAGAATAAATAAAAAATATTTAAGCTTAGGCTATTGTGCTCAGAAGGCTTTGCTGCAAGCTTTTTTAAAATTTATTGTAATATAACATTTGCAAAAAAAGATAATACTTCACAAGGATGGATGCTATTTATTATGAAAGTAAAAGCACAAAAGGATAAATTGAAAATCGCCATGTTTGGACATAAACGCATCCCCTCTCGTGAAGGCGGTGTGGAAATAGTTGTTGAAGAGTTGGCGGCAGGAATGGTTCGGAAAGGGCATGAGGTTATTTGCTATAACCGAAAAGGTCATCATGTCAGCGGCGTTGAGTTTGATACAGATTTTGCCGGAAATGAATACAAAGGTATCAGGCTTAAATCGGTTTTCACTATTGATAAAAAGGGCATGGCAGCAGCAACATCGAGTGCAGTCGCTGCGCTGAAGGCGTCGTTCAGCGGTGCCGATGTTGTACATATACATGCGGAGGGTCCCGCATTTATGAGCTGGCTGCCTAAGCTCTTCGGCAAGAAGGTCATTGTCACGATTCACGGTTTGGACTGGAATCGCAGTAAGTGGGGCGGCTTTGCTTCATGGTATCTCAAAAAAGGCGAAGAGATGGCGGTTAAGCATGCTGATGAGGTTATTGTGCTAAGTCACGGTGTGCAGGATTATTTTAAAGAAAAGTATAACAGAGATACCGTATTTATTCCGAATGGTGTGGATGTGCCTGAAATCAGGGAAGCACAGCTCATTACGGAAAAATTCGGGCTGAATAAAGATGATTATATATTGTACCTCGGCAGAATAGTGCCTGAAAAGGGTATCAGATATTTGATTGAAGCCTTTAAGAATGTCAGGACTGATAAAAAGCTTGTCATTGCAGGCGGTGCGTCGGATACCGATGAATTTATGTCGGAATTGAAGGATATGGCTGCTGCTGACGAACGTATTGTGTTTACAGGCTTCGTTCAGGGAAAATTGCTTGAGGAGCTTTACAGCAACGCTTATATATATACACTTCCGTCAGACCTTGAGGGTATGCCGCTCAGTCTGCTCGAGGCAATGAGCTACGGCAACTGCTGCCTGACCAGCGATATAGCGGAATGCGCCGAGGTTGTTACTGATAGGGCGGTTACGTTTAAAAAGAGCGATGCTGCTGATTTGGCGGAAAAATTGCAGACGCTTTGCGACAATCCCAAAAATGTGCAGGAATATAAAGACAATGCGGCGGATTACATTTGCAGCAGGTACAACTGGAATGATGTAGTTGATAAGACTTTAGCTTTGTACAGATGAGGTTATTTTATGAAGATTCTTTTGGTAAATAAGTTTTTGTATCTCAAGGGCGGAGCTGAAAATTATGTTTTTAAGCTCGGAAAAATATTAGAAGAGCATGGGCATGAGGTTCAGTATTTCGGTCTTGCCGATGAAAATAATATTGTCGGAAATGCCGCAGAATCATATGTTGCTCCGCAGGATTTTCAGAGCGGTATAAGAAAAAATCTGACCGCACCTTTCCGTATTATATATTCCTCTGAGGCAAGAAAAAAGATACGCGCTGTTTTGGATGATTTTCAGCCTGACATCGTTCACCTCAATAATATACAATTTCACCTTACTCCCTCCATTATTTTGGAGACACATAAATACAGAACCGAGACAAAGCGTGATGTAAAGATTATTTACACTGCACATGATTATCAGTTGATTTGTCCCAGTCACGGTCTTTTTGATAATGATTTCAAGGTTTGCGAAAAATGTCTTGGCGGAAATTATCTTCACTGCTTAAAAACAAAGTGCGTGAAAAATTCAAGAGGAAAAAGCCTGCTTGGTACGATTGACGCGTATTGGTGGAAATGGAGCAAGGCTTATTCATTCATCGACACTATTGTTTGTCCCAGTGAGTTTTTAAAGAAAAAGCTCGATTTACAGGAGCGTTTCAGAACTAAAACCGTGGCATTGCATAATTTTGTAGATGTTGTAGAGCCAAAGGTCGTAGAAAAAGAGGATTATGTTCTTGAGTTCGGAAAGCTGTGCCGCGATAAAGGTACAAACACACTGCTTGAGGTGTGCAAAAGGCTGCCGGATGTCCGGTTTGTGTTTGCAGGCTACGGTCCGGCAGAGGCTGATATAGCCGCTGTTCCGAATGCGGAATATGTAGGCTTCAAGAGCGGAGAAGAATTGGAAATGCTGATTCGCAAGGCGAGATTCAGCATTTATCCGTCTGAGTGGTATGAGAATTGTCCGTTCTCCGTAATCGAATCTCAGATGTACCTGACCCCCGTAATCGGTTCCAAAATGGGCGGAATACCGGAGCTTATACGCGAAGGCGAAACAGGTGAGTTGTTTGAAGCTGCTAATGTCGATGATTTAAAAAATAAGATAATGAGACTTTGGTATTCTCCGGATCTTTTAAAACTTTACATATCTAATTGTAAACAATTAGATATAGAAACACCAGATAGTTATTACGGGAAAATTCTGAATGTTTACACAGGAGGCAAAAATGAAGATATATGAAATAGGGACTGGGTATACACCTATTCCGGCGCAGATGGGGGCAGCAACAGAAATTGTTGTTGAAGAGCTTACTAAGGCATTGGTAAGACAGCGGTATGATGTGACCATAATAGACATCGCTGCGGATAAAAGAAAAAAGAATAACCTTCCTATAATTGAAGTGCCGGTTCCTTCAATGTTTCGGGGAACAGATGTAAAACTTGGTGTAATGCATAAATTGAAAAGGGTTATTTACTCGATTAATCTGGCAGCTGTCTTGAAGAAAATTCTAAAAAAGAGCAAGGGAAAGATTATCCTTCACTTTCATAATCAATATAATATGTACTTTTTTATGAAGCTAGCACCTAAGAGGATTCGCAAACAGTGTACGATTGTATACACAAACCATAGCTATATCTGGCATGGAGCATGGGATGAAATAAAAAGCACAGTACAGAAACGTTATTTTCAAGAAATATTTTCTATGAAAAATGCGGATTATGTATTTGTCTTAAACGAAGTTACGAAGGATACATTAATTAAATATGTAGGGATAGAGAAAACTAAAATTCACTTGATCGACAACGGGGTAAATACAGAAGTATATAAGCCAATGAGTCTGGCCGAAGAAAAAGATTTCCGAGATATGAATATGCTTGCAGGAAAGCGAGTGTTTATTCAGGTAGGTTCGGTTTGCGAACGTAAGAATCAACTTGGGGCTGTGGAATTGCTCCTTCCATTTTTGAAGGAGGATCCGAATTGTGTATTTATGTATGCTGGTGGAATTATTTCGGAGGAATATCAAGAAGAGGTTAAGAACTACGCTAAGAAGAATCATGTTGAGAACCAAGTGATTTATCTAGGTGAGTTAAAGCCGGGGAAGGAACTTAACAAGTATTACAGTGTTGCAGATGCTATGGTTTTTCCGTCAAAATCTGAGGGATTCTCCTTGGTAATCCTAGAAGCAATGTCAGCAGGAACACCAGTATTTGTAAGAAATACACTAGAGTTCAAACTTGCTGATGAGTGTTTGCAATATAAAGATGCTAATGAATTTGAGGAGAAGATGCGGAAGTATATTCTTGATGATGATTCACGTAAAAATTTATCTGAGAAAGCGAGAAAAGTTGTCATGGAAAATTACAGTTGGAGAGCGGTTGCAAAGCAATATCTTGACATATTTGGCAAATAAAATTAAGAGAGGTAAAATAAAATGGCTGAAAAGAAACTCAATGGTACTGTTATAGTTACTTATCGATGCAATGCACGCTGCACTATGTGCAACAGATACAAGGCACCCTCTAAACCTGAGGAAGAAATTTCAATCGAAACCATCAAAAAGCTCCCCAAGATGTACTTTACAAACATCACAGGCGGTGAGCCTTTCATCCGTACAGATTTGAAGGACGTTGTTCGTGAACTCTATAAAAAGAGCGATCGCATTGTTATCTCGACAAACGGCTTCTTCACTGATCGTATAGTTGATCTCTGCAAGGAGTTCCCGCAAATCGGTATCCGTATTTCCATTGAGGGTCTGGAGCAGACAAACAACGAAATCCGCGGTCTTGATGACGGCTTCAACCGCGGCTATACCACACTTAAAAAGCTGGTTGATATGGGTATGAAGGATGTCGGCTTCGGTATGACTGTACAGGACAAGAATGCTCCCGATCTTGTGCCGCTGTATCAGCTTTCAAATGAAATGGGCATGGAGTTTGCAACAGCCTCTCTGCACAACAGCTTCTATTTTGTTGAAGCGAAGAATATTATCAAGGATCGTCCGATGGTTGCTAAGAACTTTGAGAATCTTGTCAATGAGCTGCTCAAGTCAAACAGCCCGAAGAAATGGTTCCGTGCTTATTTCAACCACGGTCTTATCAACTACATCTACGGTCAGAAGCGTCTGCTGCCTTGCGATATGAGCTTTGATACCTTCTTCATCGACCCATACGGCGATGTTATGCCTTGCAACGGTACAAAGGATAAAGAGGTTATGGGCAATCTGAATGAGCAGACATGGGACGAGCTGTGGAATTCAGAGCAGGCGGAAGCTGTTCGCGCCAAGGTTCGCTGCTGTGACCGTGACTGCTGGATGATCGGCTCGGTATCTCCCGCAATGCACAAGTACATCTGGAAGCCGGCGTGGTGGGTTCTCACTCACAAGCTCAAGTTCTGGACAAATGATAAATACAGCATGTATGAGAACAAGATTGTCCGTGATTACCGCGACGGCAAGGTGACTAAGGAAGAGCTTGACGCATGCTCCACATGTGATATGTGTGCCGTTGTCAATAACGGTCTGAGTGCGGCTTCAATGGAGCAGCTCAAAGACAAAACAGGCGAGGAAATCGTAGATGCAGATATAGCGGCACAGCTCAAGAAATAACAAAACAACCATAAATGATAATTTATCTGATTGACGTCCACTCGCAAATCTTCGATTTTCTCGTTAGTTTTCCACGAGCTTCGCATTATTTTCTATTTTAAGTCTTTGCTGCACTTTGGTTTTGTAGGGGCTTTGCCCCTACGACCCCACAATGGGCGCTGCCCCTTGACCCCGCCAAGAGGACCAGTCCCCTTGGATTCCCGATGTTGCGTACTCTATGTTAAATTATCATTTATTTGTACATTTTGCCACTTTTATTCATTTATAACAAAACAACCATAGTTTGATTGGAGAAATTTATGTTAGGAGTATGTCTGAAATATACACAGCATAATTACGGCAGCAAACTTCAGGCACTGGCGACAGTAAAGATGTTTGAAAAGCTCGGTGTGGATTATGAGATTATTCGCTATAACAAAAAAACATTATCATTTTATTTGAAATCCATTCCGAGATTTTTTAATATTGTTTTTTTGAATGACAGATATGATGAGATTCAGAGAAAAATAGAATTTAAAAGACATCCCGAAGTTAAAAAAATGATCGATATACGCAACGCTGCTTTTGACAGCTTTGATGTTAATTTTGAGGGGCATCTCTCGGAAGTATATCCAAGCTATGAAAACCTTTGCGAAGAATGCGGAAAGAGATATGACCGGGTAATTACATGCAGTGATCAGTTGTGGTCGCCATCGGCTTTGGGTTCGGGATTTTACAATCTGATGTTTGTGCCGCAGGATACTTTAAAAATATCGTGGGCATCCAGTTTTGGTGTAAGTAATATTCCAAAAAGCCAATTGAAGCAAACCAAAGAATATCTGAATCGCATTGAGTACATAAGCATGAGAGAAAACCGCGGAGCTGAGATAGTCCGGGAGCTGACAGGCCGGGAGGTTCCCGTGCTTATGGATCCGGTGTTTGTGTTTGACAAAGCTGACTGGGAGAAGATGGTTCCCCGCAGTCAGGTCTATGACGAGCCTTATATTTTCTGCTATTTTCTCGGTGATAACCCTGAGCATAGAAAACTGGCAGTGCAGGCGGCGGCAAAGCTCAACTTGAAAATTGTAACCATACGTCACCTCGACCGCTTTGTTGCGGCTGATGAGAATTTCGGTGATTTTGCACCGTATGATGTAGGTCCCGAGAAGTTTTTAAATATTCTCCGACATGCCGAATATGTATTTACGGATTCTTTCCACGGTACAGCATTTTCTGTTTTGGAAGAAAAAGAATTTGTTGTATTTAACCGCTATCTTGATAAGTCCTCAAATTCCAAAAATTCCAGAATAGAATCTGTCTGCCGGAATTTAGGTCTGCAGGACAGAAGGTGCACTGCGGATAATTTGGATATTGCCAAAATATTGAGCAACCCCATTGATTATGGCAGAGTAAAACCGCTGGTTGAAAAATACAGAGAAAGCACCTTGGATTATTTACAAATCATAAAATCAGACAGCAATTAAGCTGTTATCTGACATTTTAGGGAGACTGCAATGCAAGAAGGTAAAACTGTAAAAGTATTGGTGGTTGCTCCGCTGGGTATCGGCGGAGTTACCAACATGATGATAAACATACAAAAGCATTTAGACAGAGAAAAAGTTAATTTTGACTATCTTGTTTTTCATGACAGAAAAGAGCCCTGCGAGGATGAAGTGGCAGCAATGGGCAGTAAGAAGCTTGTTGCATCGGTTGACCATGTTAAATTTCAGCCGTTGAGACGATTGTTTCGTATGAATAAAATACGAAAGGTATGTAAACAAAATAAAGTTAAAATCCTCCATTACAATGCTGACAGTCCTGCTGATCTGACCAACATTATCGCCGCAAAGCTCGGTGGAGTGAAGTATATCACCATACACAGCCATAATGCGGACTTCGGAAATGTGGGCAAGGGTGTACGCATCGTGGGAAATATACTTCGACCGCTGATTCCCAAATTCTGTGACAATTATTACGGCTGTTCGGATTTGGCGGCGAGATTTTTGTTTCCAAAGAAAATTATAGAAAGCGGAAATTACAGCGTTCTTCCTAACGGTATTGATTTGCAAAAATATGATTTTGACAGGTCGATAAGAGAAGAAGTCAGAAAAGAGCTTAATTTGGAGAACCGCTTTGTGATAGGTCACGCCGGGCGTTTTTGCGAGCAGAAGAATCACAGCTATTTGCTTGAAATATTCCAAAAGGTATATGAAAAAGACAAGTCGGCGACATTGCTGCTTTTTGGCGTAGGCGAACTGGTTGAGCCTATGAAGAAAAAGGCGGCTGAATTGGGAATTTCGGACGCAGTAATTTTCTACGGCTCATCCAATCAAATGGAAAGAATGTGGCAGGCAATGGATGTTTTTGTCATGCCGTCATTGCATGAAGGACTTCCGGTTACAGGAATTGAAGCACAGGCAAGCGGACTGCCTTGTGTTTTTTCCGACCGCATCACTAAAGAAGTTGATGTAACGGAAACCTCAGAATTTTTGTCATTGGAAACCCCTCCGACTGTGTGGGCAGATGCTATTTTGCAGCATAAAGGAAAAGAAAGGGTCAGCGGAGTTCCTGCACTGGCAAAAGCAAATTATGATATTCAAAAGACAGCAGATACCGTTTCAGAGCTTTATTTAAAGGTTGCTGAGACGATTGATTAATATAAGAGGAGCTAAGGCATGATTTGTATAACCGAAAAAACTCAATGCTGTGGCTGCACGGCTTGCTTTAATATTTGCCCTAAAAAGGCGATTGCAATGAAACCCGACAACGAGGGCTTTTTGTATCCGGATATAGATGACAGCCTTTGTGTCAACTGCGGACTGTGTGAAAAGGTCTGCCCTATGCTTAATCAGAAAAAACATGAAGAGCAGACAAAGGGATATATCATTCGCCATAAAGACGAAGCAATTGTCAATCAAAGCACGTCAGGCGGCGCATTCACTGCCTTTGCTTCTTATTTGCTGAATAAAGGTGCGGTTGTATACGGCGCCGGTTATGATGATAATATGCAGGTATTGTGCAAGGCGGCACATGATGTGTCTGAATTGCAGGAAATGCGTGGCTCAAAGTTTGTTCAAAGCGATCTGGGCAATATTTTTTCAGAGATCAAAAGACAGCTCAGGATGGGTACAACAGTTTTATTTACAGGCACGCCTTGCCAGGTTTCAGGTCTGCTGAGCTATCTGGGAAATAAGCCCGACAATCTTATCTGTATTGATTTCGTCTGTAGGGGAGTGCCGTCTCCCGGGCTTTGGCGCAATTATGTAAAAATGATGCAGAAGAAGTATAAATCAAAAATGGTTGGAGCGCGTTTTAAGCACAAGACCTACGGTTATCACACAACTACTATGAAAATTGATTTTGCAAACGGGAAAACATGGTACGGCTCCGGTCGTATAGACCCTATGATGAAGGCGTTTGTCAATGAAATGTCATCCCGCCCTTCCTGTGGCGCATGTAAATTCAAGGGCATAGAGCGTCCAAGTGACATTACCATGTTTGACTGCTATGAATTTTCTAAAATTATGGGAAAATCCGACGACGATAAGGGCTATACCTCATTGTTTGTACACACTGAAAAGGGACAGAAGCTGCTTGAAGGTATCGCTGAGCAATTGATTGTATATTCGGTAGATGTTAATTCTCTGGTCACGGAAAACGGTATTATGGTATGCAACAGTGCAAAGCCTAATGACAAAAGAGATGAATTTTACAGATTAGCTCAGCAGCATCCGATTGATGTGGCAATGAATATGATAAACCCAATCACCAAAAAAGATCTTATGATTGAAAATATGAAAGGCTTTTTATTTAAAACCGGTCTTATAAAAATAGCGCGTAAATTAAAAAATGCAAAGCCCATTGAAACTAACAAACAATAACAAGAAACCTACAAGGGTGGTGAAATGGTTTGACCGTTAAAAAGCACACTATGTTTTTATATATAGCGGCAATTTGCTTTACCGCGAGTTCGTCAGCTTTTATAAAGGGACTGCCTGTAATAGGACAGGTTATTAATGCTGTTGAATGTGTAATTTTTATATATTGCTTTTTAATGCTGATTAAAAGCCGTAGAGTTAACACATACACATGGCTGGTAATATTGTTTTATGTATTGCTTGGAGTTTCCACGGTTTTGGGAACAAAGGAATACTTCACATATATTGTGTATGCCATTCAGGGCATCGGTGCAACTGTTTTTATTAATTATGAATTTAACAGATACCCCGTTGAAACTGCTAAGGTTTTAAGAAATGTGTTAATGTGTTTTATTCTTATAAATTTATTTATGTGTATATTGTTTCCGGGCGGTTTTTACGGTACGGGAAATACGGCAATGTTTTTTCTCGGATACAGAATAGCATTTACTCCGTTTATTATTGCCCAAGTTTTTTTCTCTCTCTTATATGACTATGCCTCAAAAGCCTCCGATAAGATTTCAATATTCAGTATAGCGTCTGTTGTAGTGGGCTTTATGTCCGTACTTATAAAAAATGTCTCTACAGGAATTGTTACTTTAGCGGCAGTGTTGGGTTTAGTGGCTATATGTAAACATAGAAAAAAGCAATTTAATCTGTATTATTTCTATATCATCTATGCCGTGATATTTGTGGGAATCGTTATCTACAATATTCAATATCATATTCCTTTTATATCATATTTTTTGGTTGATGTCTTGGGAAAAAGCCTGACCTTTGATCATAGAACGACTATATGGCTGGCTACAATCAAGGAGTTTTTGGAGAAGCCGATTTTAGGCTATGGACTGACAGGCGGCGGCGGTGTTCTGGTTAAATTTGAATACAGAATAGCGACATTATCCGCACATAATCAGATATTGAATCTGATGTGGGAAGGCGGCGTGGTTGCATTTTCCGTATTTGCGGCAATGGGTCTGCAAATCGGACGTGCGCTTAAAAGGGCGCATAACAATAATATTTCATATCTGGCCTGCTGCTTTATTATAGGCTTTTTTGTGATGATGTTTACTGAGGTTCAGATGACTAAAGCATTAATATTCCTGCTCTTTGCCGCGGCTGCCAATATTCAAAAAGTAATCGACGATAAAGAAGAACGCTTGGAGGTATTCAGAAGATATGCGTTACGCACTCATAACAATACATGATACACAAAATTACGGCTCGCTGCTCCAGACCTACAGCACCTATAAGGCAGTGGAAAGTCTGGGCAAGGATATTACATTGCTTGACTATCACAATGCCGAAATTTCAGCCAGAGAAATTCCGATAACGGAACGTCCGATTAAATCGCCGAAAGATTTGGTAAAGCGCTTAGTTTGGGGACGTGACCAGAAGAGAAAGTATGACGGAGTGCATTCTTTTCTGAATCAACATACCAATATGAGTAAGCCGTATTATATCGATAATATCAGTGAAGCAAATCAGGATTATGATGCATTTATCACCGGCAGCGATATTGTGTGGGGTACTAATATCACCGGATGTGATATGACGTATTTCCTTGATTTTGCAGATGATACAAAACGTAGGCTTGCATTTTCATCTTCAGCAGGTACACGCTGGACGGAAGATGAGCAAAAGAAAATTAAGCCGCTGATTGAAAAATATGACTCTGTATCTGTAAGAGAACAGCTTGCAGCGGACTGGATAAAAGAGCTTACAGGCAAAAACGTTCCTGTCACATGTGATCCTACTATGCTCTGGGAACCGGATTTCTGGGCGAAATTTGTTTTGGATGACTATGCTCCGAAAGAACCCTATGTATTGATTTATGCGGTAAATCCCGACCATAAAAATATTACAGACGGAATTAAATACGCCCAAGAGCATGGCATGACAGCTTATTTTATAAATTTTTATTCGCCTGTCAGGGGTACAAAAACAATTCGCCCCGTTACCGTACAGCAATGGATCACGCTGTTTGCGAATGCAAACACTGTTTTTTCTGCCTCATATCATGGTTTGCTGTTTTCTTTGTACTTCAAAAAATCTGTATTTTTCTACAACAGGGGCGAAAAGTCTCGAATGATTTCCCTTTCTCAAGAGCTTCACATAGAAAATCGTGAAGGAACGGACGAGAATATCACAAATGATATGCCTATTGATTATGATTTTGTTTATAGCAAGTTGGATGAAAAAAGAGAATATTCGTGGGACGTTTTAAAATCCGAGCTTTAAGTTTAAAAAATAAATTTTTTAAAACTAAGGATGGGTAAAATACACATGAGTGAACAAATAACACAAGAGCAGAGGGGCAGCAGTGCGTTAAAATCAGGTATCTGGTATACAATTTCATCCATATCCGTTAAAGCAATTTTGATTATTACCACACCGATTTTTACCAGATTAATGACCACAGCGGAATACGGCGTATCAGTTACATTTGCCGCATGGTTTACACTGCTGAATGTAGTGTGCTCTCTCAATCTTTGGTACAGCATCGGTCGTGCGAAAATAGATTTCCCGGGCAAGCTGGATGAATTTGTAGGGTCAATTCAACTGTTGGCATTTTATTTTACAGCTGCAGTTGGAGCAATATCGTTTTTATTTCTTGACAAGGTATGTGTCCTTTTGGAAATGGACAAGCCGCTTGTAATTGCTTTGTTTGTCTATTTACTGGCGTATCCTGCGGTACAGATGACACAGGCTAAATTCAAGTATCTGTATAACTACAAGGGAAACATAGCAATTACAATTTATACCACCTTGTCAACTGCCGCAATTTCGCTTATCCTTGTACTTCTGATGTCTGAACAGAGAGCATTGGGTAAGTCCCTTGGTGCGGTGATTTCTGCCGGTTTGCTGGCGATAGCCGTGTGGATATATACACTTAAAAACGGATTTGCAAAGGTTAAAACAGAATATTGGAAATATGCACTTAAAATATCCCTTCCCCTTATTCTGAATTCCATATCGCTGAACATATTAGCTCAATCCGACCGAATTTTTATTACCAAGTATTGCGGCGATGATTATACGGGCATCTACAGCCTGGCTTACAGCTATGCAATATTGATAAATATCGTTCTTAATGCTGTAAACGAAGCATGGCTGCCGTGGTTTCACGACTCGCTGAACGATAAGCTGACCGATCAGATTCGCGATAATGTCAAACCGCTTGTGGTTTTCGGCTGCTGGTTTGGGATAGGGTGCATAGCCCTTGCTCCCGAAGCCATTGCCATACTCGGCGGAGCTGAATACAGTAAAGGCGTCTGGGCAGTGCCTCCAATCACCTTGGGTATTGTTTGCAGCTACATATTCCAGCATTATGAGCATATCGAGCTGCACTTGAAAAAGACATGGTATATTTCCATCGGAACTATATCTGCTGCTGTTATCAATATAGTGCTTAATATTATTTTTATTCAGCGCTTTGGCTTTGTTGCGGCGGCATACACAACGCTTGTATGCTACTTCCTGCTTATGATTCTGCATCATTTTATAAGCCGCTGGGTTCTCAAGGTGCATTTGTACAATGATATGTTTATGTATCTTGCAATTATCGCGACGTTGATATTTGCTGTAATATTTATGGCATTGTATAATGCCCACTGGATTTGGCGCTGGCTTTTGATTATCGCCGTTTCTGTCGTTTATTTGTATACCAATCGTGAGTATATACTTGGTGCTGTCAAAAGATTTATAAAAAAATGACTGTTTATAAATACAGAAGGTGGTTTTGAATTTCGTATGACGATAAAAAAGATAGTGGCATTGATGTTGACGACTGTAATTGTATTATCTGCACCTGTTAATGTATTTGCGTCTGCAACAGTCAATGAGAGCTTATTAAGTGAATCTGATGCAGTTACTGTTCAATCTGAGATCAGGCCTGTATCAATCACCAAACAGCCCGAAAATGTTACTGTAGAGGTCGGCGAAAATGCGGTATTTACAGTAGAAGCGACCGGCACAAATCTCAGCTATTTGTGGATGCGCAGCAAGGACGGCGGCAAGACATGGGAAAAGGCATTTTACAGCGGCTATCTTACCTCTGAAATGACCGTACCCGTGAAAGATTGGGTTTATAATTACCAATTCTATTGTCAGATTACAGACAAGGATAAGAATGTAGTTACCACTGATATTGTCAAGGCCGTTAGATTAACTGAAGGAATTTTATTGGTTAATGATGAGTCGCATCTTTATAGTGAAACTGCAAACGGTGTCAGCTTAATAACAAGAGAGAATTTTAAAAGCGATTCAGAAATTCAAACATATAATATCAGTTATAATTTAGAAGCTCCGATAAATGTCAACACGACCGATATGATGATCCTTCGCTTTACTGCACAGGGGAGAGATGTCTGCGGACATATATCTGTTAATATTAATAATGGAGAATATTCGGGCAGGTTCAGCCTGGTTACAGAAAAAACAGAATATTATTTATCAATAAACGGTATTTCAAAAATATCATCAATTCTGATTTCTGTTGACTCGGAAAGTCAGATTATAGACATAAGCGATATTGAGCTGATTAATTATAATGATACACCTGTTGCTGAATTAAAAACCGGATTATTTAACATTAACAATACAGGTGTTTCTACATATTACGAGAATGATGCCATCGGCGGTAAAGCAACAGCTTTGCTGGCAGATGAAAAATATTTATATGCTGTTGAAAACGGTGTACTCACTATTTATTTATTGGCAGATAAAAACACCCCGTCGGTTATAGGAAAATTGAGCGGATTGGGCAACACACGCGATTTAGATTTTACAACAGATGGAAATTATCTGGTGATAAACTCAAGAGAAAACGGAACGTATTTTGTTGACATACAGAACCCGAAAGCTCCGTTCATTGTTTCACAATACGATACGTTAGAGATGGCCACAGGCTTATATGTTTATGGCAGCTATGCTTTCATTTGCAGCCGATATTTCGGAATAGAAATTGTTGACATCAGTGACATTTATAATCCAAAATTTGCAGGACAAGTATCAAAGCTTAATGAGGAATTTTATGATTGTTGTGTATCGGATGGCTATTTGTATGTAAGTGTATGGGCTCAGATGAAAGTTGAAGTTTACAGTTTATCGGATGTTTGCAATCCTGAACTTGTTTCAACAATACTCATAGATGGTGAATGTGGTGGAATAACTGCTGTAAATGGTGTTTTGTATGTGGTTACAGGCTATCACGGCCGCAATTCCTATGCTAATCCTGCAAGTCCCGGATACGGTATGGGAAACGGTATGGAGATTTATGATGTTTCTGACCCGTCAAACCCTGTCTGGCTGTCATCTTCCAAAATTGACGGTCGATACAGAAATGCAGCTTTCGACCATTGGAGAATAAAGACAGACGGAAATTATGCATACTTTACCAATATTTATAACGGCATTTATATTTATGATATTTCCAATTTGAGAGCACCGAAGAGAGTAGACCATATCGTAATTCATATTGAGAAAAGCTCTGCTAATTATAAAAAAATAACACAGGGCACAGCTATTCTCCCATATGATACGACAGCATATGCCCAAGGGGCTGTGGCGGGATTGACGCTTATAGGCGGACATCTCTATTTCAGTGACCTCAGTACAGGTTTATATTTATACAGCAATGTCAATATCGGCAAAGAACTGACTGACAACGGCGCAGTATCAGGTACACAGGCAAATATCACTGTACCTGTAGTTAATGGGTACGATACCGTATTGTACAAAACGGGTTCAGCAGTTTATGATGTGGCTGAAACAAAGCATTTTATTTATTTAGGCTGTGCAGATAACGAGATTCAGATTTTAGATAAAGATTTGAATTTGATTAATATTGTCAAAACAAAGGGTTCTGTCAGAGATATTCTGATTATTGACAATATCCTTTATTCCGCAGAAAATAATAAAGGGCTTTGTGTTTATAAAATCACGGATGATAAACTCGAATTTATCACTCAATATACTACCGGACTTTCTAATGCATGCTTTAGTTGCCTCGAAGTTAATTCTTCACAGGATACACTTATGGTACAAGCCGGATGGACAAGATGCGCCTTATTTGATATAACTGATAAGGAAACACCTGTGCTTATAAAAATATTTACAACAGGAAGTATGTACTATGACAATATGGCCAGCAGCATGTCGAATTCGGATGTTTTAACATATTCCGATAATGCCGGTTTGTATTGTTACAGTCGAGGTGATGATGGAAATTATTCTCTGTCTTATTCTTGCAAAAAAAATATAATCTCGGAAAGAAACGGTATAGCGAACTTTGAGCATGGCATTCTTGCAATTAAAGATGACGGATATATTTATTTTGATCCTGAGACGATAGGAACATCAGACTTGAGCAAGCTGAGTGTTATAAAAATAAAAAATAAATATTTACGCGGCAAGCCGGTAATTTTCGATAATACAATGGTGGTATCTTATGGTACAAGTAATCAAATCTCTGTTGTGGATATTTCAGATATAGATAATCCTGTGCTCAAAGCACAGTTTACAGTTTACGGAAATCCTGATGTTGCAACGATTACAGAAGATTATATATTAGTACCGCTGAGAAACGGTGGACTGCTGAAACTGACTGAAGCATAAAAGTCAGTATTTTGAAAACGATAATATACAACAGAATAAGTCCGGCGAAAAAGACTAAATTTATTTCGCAAATTTTAATTTGGAAAATAAAAAAGCCGACCGTTTTTTGATAACTCAATTTCTTTGAATTATCGTTAAACGATCGGCTTGTCTGTTAAATAAAAAATGCGCATATACATTTCTATCTATACGCAAGATTTAAAGCTGTATTTAATTTTGAGTATTAAAGGGCGGGCATACGCTTGCTCACGAGAGTTCATATCCAAAAATCGGCTTAAAATGCACGGATGAATTTACGGTAAGCCTGTTATGTTTTTTGCCCCTGAAAATGACGAAACCCCCGAAGGATTCGGGGGTTTTCGCTGGTGCATCTTTTTTGTGCAACCTTTGTGGAAGGGTACTACAAAAAAGATTCCTCTGATTTAATAATTGAACAGAAATTATTTTATAAAGCATAAATCAATTATAATCCTCGGTTTAAGTGAATAGTGAATAAATAATAGTGAAGAGTGAATAGTACAACAGCGCACCAAGTTTTCCTTGAGCACTATTCACTATTCACTCTTCACCATTCACTATTATCTTAGCACCGTCAGGTGCGCTGTTGGTGGGAGAGGGTGGATTCGAACCACCGACGCTAGAAGCGACAGATTTACAGTCTGTTCCCTTTGGCCACTCGGGAACTCTCCCAAATAAATGGAGCTGGTGGACGGACTTGAACCCCCGACCTGCTGATTACAAATCAGCTGCTCTACCAACTGAGCTACACCAGCTTATTTGCCTTGCGCAACCGCGTCTCGCGAGTGCTTATATAATATACAACACAAAGCTGCGTTTGTCAAGTGTTTTTTTAAAATTTTTTTATTTTTTTACGGCAATATACCAAATCCCTAATAAAACGGCTCTGCAAAGTCCGCCGTTTCGGTCGGGAATATTATTATACATTATGGTATGCGCAATACTGTTATTTTGTGGATTTCCGCGGCTTTGAGCGGTAATGCGGAATTTTGATTTAATTAAGCTGAAACGGGTTCGCATATCATTTGGAAAATATGAATAAAATACAAAAATATTATTGACATGACAATAGTTTTGGTATATCATAAAATAAGACAGGTAACGGAAAGATTAATTTCGTTATACAATTTCAGATGTTAATAAATCTCACTTCGCGCGTGATTTGCAAGGTAAAAAGAAAGGTGTAATGTATAATGCGCAAGAAGTATAACAAAACCAAGCTTCGCGCGGCACTGCTCTCGCTGTTGACAATTACCCTGCTCGCGGCAACTGCGGCATTTATCGGCACAAGTGCGGCGAATGCGGTTTCTGACAGCGACCTCGCGGCAAGCGGCTCGGACATCAGCTCTACCGACATAACGGCATTGCCTGACGAAATCCCCGCCGACCTCGGCGAGCCGAAAATCGTTATGACCACAAGCAAGGCTGTGGGCGAG
Organism: Bacillota bacterium; assembly: GCA_029005175.1. Lineage (GTDB taxonomy): Bacteria > Bacillota > Clostridia > Oscillospirales > Acutalibacteraceae > RUG762. The sequence goes on along the minus strand of JAQXFQ010000055.1, from coordinate 205 downwards.
AAACTGCTGTATGACGTTTCTGCTTTTGGTGATTATTACGTGGACTTAGGTGATGGTCAGCCAGTGTTAAACGGCGGCGACAATATTATAAAGGGAGATACCATTAAAATTTATGTAGATACATCCAAACTTGATAAGGACGATGAGTATTATGATTTAAAGACTGGTGGTATAAGCGATTTTTGCTGTTCATCTCAGTCTATAA
>JAQXFQ010000054.1 GCA_029005175.1 Bacillota bacterium | reverse complement strand
CAACCCCCGTTCCTCCAGAACGGTGCCGTATATCAGCAAGATCACAGGTATTCCGATAGTCAAGCTGGCCACACAGTGCCTCTTTGGCGATAAAAAGATTCCCGACCTCGGCTATGAATACGGGCTTCAGAAGGAGCAGCCGACTATCGCCATCAAGATGCCGGTCTTCTCATTTGAAAAGCTCTACGGCGCGGACATCAGCTTGGGTCCTGAAATGAAGTCCACGGGCGAAGTCCTCGGTATTGCATATACCTATGAGGAAGCGCTTATCAAGGCATTCACGGGCACAGGTATTCGCCTGCCACGCACCAAGAAGATTGCAATTACAGTCAAGGACATGGACAAGGAAGAGGTTGTGCCGATTGCAAAGGACTTCAAAGAGCTGGGCTACGAGATTTACTGCACCGAGGGCACAGGCAAATATCTCGCTGAGCAGGGCATAGAAAATCACGTGGTCAAGAGAATAGAGGAAGGCTCGCCCAATTATATTGATATGATTATCAACAATGAGCTTGACCTCATAATCAACACACCGACAATGGGCATGGAGACAAACCGTGACGGCTATCTCATCAGAAGAAACGCTGTTGAATGCGGCGTACACTGCTACACATCGCTTGACACCGCAAGGGCACTTGTAACCTGCCTTAAGAATGCGGGAGATACCGATCTTTCGGTAATCGATATTGCCAAAATCTAATCTGGTTTATATAAAAGGGCAAATTGACATTTGTTGATTTGCCCTTTTTATAATTTAATTGTGTACAAATAAATATTTATGCTGTATAATTAGGGTGAAAATGAAAAGTGGAGGGGATTTCTGATGAAAGCTTCCGATTTGGAAAAGCAGGTTTTAAAGGGACAGCGTAAAAAATCTCACGGCGAAGTATGGATATTTTTGATAGTCCTTGCAGTCGCGCTGACTGCGGCGGGAGGAATATTTTACCACAGAGGCGGAATGGAATGGCTCTATGAAGTGACGCATCCTTATATATATGTAGGCGGTGCGGCTTATGACAGAGATGCAACTGAAATTGTGCTGAGCGGCGAGGTGATTGAAGATTATTCTCCGCTGGCTGAGTTTAAAAATCTGCGTAAGGTGGATTTGCGTGAGCAGGAGCTTTCTCCCGAGCAATTCGAGCAAATATCCGAAATGCTAAGCGGTGTGGAAATTGTGTGGAGTGTGCCGATAAACAATTCAAGATATGACAGCGGCATTGAGAGTTTTGCCATTACTCCGGACATGCCGGCGGATTGTCTTGAAATGATAAAATACTTCACCTCGCTGAAGTCAATAAATGCGGAATATTACCCGCTTTGTGATGAATTGTACGGCGTCAAGCAGAGCATTCCTGAGGATTCGGAGTGCGTATTCAACTGCAAGGCGAAAATTTACGGTGTAGAGGCGGATAATTCCACTGTCGAGCTGATGTTGAATAAAATAAAAATTTCCGATTTGAGCGACCTGCACAGCGCAATTAAATTTTTCCCGAATATAACCAAAGTTGAAATGTGCGACTGCGGTCTCAGCAATGAGGTAATGGGCGGGCTTCGTGAGCAGTACCCGCAGGTTCAGTTTGTGTGGAATATCAGATTTTTGCATTACACCGTGCGCACGGACGCGCAGGTGTTTTCCACGCTGGTGGATTTGGGTGATTCGTTTGAGGGCGACCAAACTACATTTTCACCGCTTTTCAAGTATTGCACCGAGCTGCGCGCGCTTGATTTGGGTCATCATCACATCACCGACATAAGCGAGATAGTCAATCTTAAAAAGCTGCAGGTGCTGATTTTGGCGGATAACCGTATCAAGGACATATCCCCGCTGGCAGAACTGAAAGAGCTGAATTATGTCGAGCTTTTCTTTAACCGATTTACTGATTTATCACCGCTGACCAAGCTGGAAAAGCTGGAGGACGTCAATGTCTGTTTCAATCGGCGGGTGACCAATCCCACCGTTATGACAGAGTGCAGGAATCTAAAGCGGCTGTATATTTCCGGGTGCAGCTTGGATGCAAATGAGATTGCCGCGCTGAAATCCGGTCTGCCAAAGGGGTGCGAGCTTAATACTTGGACCGACAATGCGGTCAATACCGGCTGGCGCAATAACAAGAAAAATGCGGCGATACGCAGGGCGTTTTACAGGTGGAAAAAGGTAAAAAGCTTCGAGGATTGGGAGCATATTACCTATAAATAAGAGTATACCTGCGATGTAAGAGCCGAATGGCGGATTTTTTATTGATTATGTATCAATACTATTGAAAAATTGGCCTCAATGTGGTAATATAGCTGCATTGAGGTCTTTTTTTGTGTGAGAATGATGAAAGGTGACTTTGCTCTATGATAAAAATTATGTTTGTCTGCCACGGCAACATCTGCCGTTCTCCCATGGCGGAATTTATATTTAAAAAAATCGTGTCGGAGCGAGGGGGAGATTTTAAAATAGTTTCCTCCGCCACCAGCCGCGAGGAAATAGGCAATTCGGTGTATCCTCCGGCGGCGAGAGTGCTGGCGGAGCACGGAATAAGCTGCAAGGGAAAGCGTTCGGTGCAGTTTACCGCCGAGGATTATAATTATTATGATTATTTGATTTGCATGGAGACTTACAACATCAGAAATCTTATGCGTATAATAGGCAGCGATACACAGGGAAAGGTGAGCCGCCTTCTTGATTTTACCGATAACCCTCGCGACGTTGCCGACCCGTGGTATACCGGGGATTTTGAAACAGCCTATAATGATATTTACGAGGGATGTTCTGCACTGTATGAGCATCTTTCGTGTGAATGATTGATGACCGGGAGGTATGTTATATGGTATATGCGGCGATTTTGGCCGGCGGCAAGGGAACCCGCATGGGGTGCGATGTACCCAAGCAGTTTCTGAATGTCAGCGGTGTGCCGATAATCATACACACTCTGCGCAGATTTGTGCTGAGCGGAATGGTGGATGATACAGTGGTTTGCGTGCCGAGTGAGTATGTTGAATACACGCGTGAGCTGATTGCGCAGTACGGTGACATAAGCGGCGCGGTGAGCGTTACCGAGGGCGGAGCAGACCGCACCGGCTCATTAATGAACGCCTGCCGTTTTTTTGCGGGCAAAAGACCTGCTTCAGATGATGATGTGATTATTACTCACGACTGTGTGCGCCCGTTTATCAATAATGAGATCATTGCCGCAGGCATAGCCGCCGCACGGCAATTCGGCGGTGCTACTGCCGCTGTGCCTGCGGTGGATACAATATGTGTTTCGCATGACGGCAAGGTTATAGACAGTGTTCCCGACCGTTCGACGCTCTATTCGGTGCAGACTCCACAGACATTTATGATGAAGGAATTCTGTGATCTGCTGTATTCTCTCACGGAGGAGGAAAAGGCGGTGATTACTGATGCGTCGGCGGTGTTGAGATTGAGGGGAAAGCCGGTGGCGATTTCGTTGGGTAGTCCGTCTAATATAAAAATAACTCACCCTGATGATATTTCTGTCGCTGAAAGTATCATGTCTAAAGGTTAATTTTATTATTAATTTGTCGAAAAAACAAAATTTGTTCATAAATTATTATAACTTTTTCGGCTATTATTAATAAAGTATGTCGAAATTGTATTTGATTTAACAAGAAAATTAACAGTTTAGTTTAAACTATATTATACAGTTGTGCTATAATTAATCTGATATTTTATTACTGTCGTTCTGTCTTTGTCTTATCGGCAGAATGTTGAAAACCAAGGGGATTGTATGCAAGGATTAAAGTTATTTATAAAGGAACATAAGGAATTCGGCAGGCAGCTTCTTGAGCTGGCCAAGGCCGATCTGCTCAAAACATATCGCGGGGCAAGCTTAGGCTGGCTTTGGGCGATAGTCAAGCCGTCTATTACTATATTCGTTTATTTTTTCGCCTTTTCCGTGGGTATCCGCAGCGCGGCGCAGCCTACCATAGGCGGCGACGGCAAGCAATATGAATTTTTCCTCTGGCTGATAGGCGGTATAATTCCGTGGTTTTACGTTTCGGAAATGATGACCCAGGGAACAGACTGTATCAAAAAATACAGCTATCTCGTCACCAAGATGCGCTTTCCCGTGTCCACCATTCCCACCTTTGTCAGCCTTTCCAAGATGTTTATAAATGTATGTCTGACACTGGCTATAATTGTTATATATTGCTTCTACGGGCATTTTCCGAGTGTATATTATCTGCAGCTCATATATTACATGCTCTGTCAGTTCTTATTTTTCACTGCGTTTTCGCTCTTTAATTCCACGCTGTCGGTCATAAGCAAGGACTACGGCAACCTTATCAAATCGCTTACTACCGCAGTGTTCTGGATGTCGGGCATTATGTGGAATATCTCCAGCGTGAATAACGGCACTATAAGAAAAATACTCAGACTCAACCCTGTTACCTACATATGCTCGGGATACCGCGACTGCTACATCTATCGCAAGTGGTTCTGGGATGAAACCAATTATCAGTCGACCATCGCATTTTTCGGCGTGCTGCTGGCAATGTGGGCATTGAGCCTTTATATGTACAACAAAACGCGCAAGGATTTGCCCGATGTCCTGTAAATTTTTCAGATTAAGGAGCAGCTTTTGATGTCTAAGAATAATTCTAAGAGCAATAAAAAGAAACGCAGAAATAAAAAAAATACTCAAGCGGTCAAAAATACTCAGACGGTAAAAAATACATCTGAAAATGAACAAAAGGCAAAACCTGCTGATAAACCTGCTGTAAAGTCAAAGAGCAGCGATGATGTGGCTATTAAGCTGAGCCACGTTACCAAGCAGTTCAAGCTTTTCAAGAGTCAGAAGAGCCGCCTGAAGTCACTTTTCAGCAAGAAGGTCAATTACACTATAAAGACTGCCAACGAGGACGTCAGCTTTGTTATACATAAGGGCGAAGCGGTCGCATTCTTCGGCAAGAACGGCGCGGGAAAATCCACCCTGCTCAAGATGATTACAGGCGTGCTTTTCCCGACAGAGGGTGAAATCGAAGTCAACGGCGAGGTCAGCGCGCTGCTGGAATTGACAGCCGGCTTTGACCCCGAATTCACGGGGCGCGAAAATGTCTATCTGCGCGGACATATGCGCGGAATGAGCGATGATAAAATCAAGGGCTATGAGCAGGCGATAGTTGAGTTTGCCGACATCGGCGAATACATCGACCAGCCTGTGCGCACATACTCCAGCGGTATGAGGGCGCGTCTTGGATTTGCGATAAACGCAAATATCGAGCCTGAGATTCTTATTGTGGACGAGGCTCTCAGCGTCGGCGACGCGGCTTTTCGCAAGAAGTGCAACACCATAGTTAAGAAGATAATTGCCGAGGAAAATACCACTCTGCTGCTGGTAACTCACTCCAGCGAGATGGCGCGCCAATTCTGCGAGCGCGGCATAGTGCTGCACCAGAGCAAGGTCTATTTTGACGGTCCTATAGAGGAAGCCATTGCGAAATACGAGCAGGATATTTTGGGTAAGGCTGCACCTGCCCCAAAGGCCGGCTCATTCCTTAATCAACAATAAACATAAAAAAATCAACCACCCCGATTTAATCACAATAGGCTTGTGAATGAATCGGGGTGGTTTTTAATAAATCAGAAATCTTTTTTCTTGTAAATAGAAATACTGATGAATATAGAAATCACATAAACTGCTGTGCTAATAAGCAATGCTATGAGTGCGATTGCCGTGGCGGGAATGTGCTGTATTTTGCTGAC
>JAQXFQ010000053.1 GCA_029005175.1 Bacillota bacterium | reverse complement strand
TTCAATCGACATTCAGCCGGAGGATACCTGCCTTGTGGGGCGGCACAACCTCTACAACATCGGCATAGACTACTACATCTGCAAGGAAGTATTCAGCATGAGCGATGAGGAATTCAAAGCCTCTCTAGCCACCTTCAAGCCGCTGGCGCACCGCCTGGAAAAGGTCGGCACATTCGGCGGCGTCACCTACTACGACGATTCAATCTCCACCATCTGCCGCTCTGCCATCAACGCCGTAAAATCTCTCGGCAATATCGGCACGATAATCCTCGGCGGCATGGACAGGGGCATTGACTATACCGATTTGGCACAATTCCTCCAAACTGCCGAAATTGACAATATCGTGCTTGTGGGGCAAACCACTGAGCGCATGCAGAAGCTCTTTGAAGATTTTGAAATCGACAGGCGTATAGCGATTTACCCATGCTATTATTTCGACAAAGGCGTGGCAAAGGCAAAGGAAATCACCGCTCAGGGCAAAATATGTCTGCTCTCTCCGGCAGCATCAAGCTATGATATGTTTAAAAATTTCGAGGTTCGCGGGGATGAATTTCAGCGATTGGTTAAGGAATAATCGAGCAGGAAGGCAGGTTCAGCAAATTGAAAAGAGAAATACGCATAGAAAACACCGGACTGTTTTATGAAAACTGGGCGGGGCAGTTTGATACATTTTCACACATGGAGTTCGCCTGCGCCATTCCGCAGGTACTTTTCCTTATCTCCACCGTCAAGCCAAACGGTATGCCCAATCTCTGCTTCCACTCATGGAGCTGCTTCGGCGGCGATGCGGGCGGATATTTCGCCGTAATGCAAAATGTTGCCCACACCTCCCACACATATGAAAACATCGTTCGCGACGGTGAATTCTGCATTAACTTTATAAGCGCGGATTATTACTCAAACTGCATTGCAACTATAACTCACAACGACAGCTTCGACGACGAGTTTCTCGCGGGTCACTTCACCACCGAGAAATCGCTCAAAATCAAGCCGCCGCGCGTCAAGGAGAGCTTTCTTTCGCTGGAATGTCAGCTCGCCTGCAACGTCGATTTATCGCGCAAGGGCATTAATTCTATGATTATAGGGCGCGTACTGCATGCCGCAGCCAACGAAAAATACGTAGAGGGCATTGATAAGCGATTCGGCAAGGAGGGCTTTATGTACAACATTCACGAGCCTGCCGATTACGCCACAGGGCAGCTCGACGACACTCATGTCGCCACCCTTGAAATCATAGGCGATTATGTTGACATGAAAAACAAAAAATTCGGCGGAAGCGATGAGGATTAAAAAAATTAATTTCAAATGAAAAACCGATGACATTCAGATTTAACGAATGACATCGGTTTTTGGCGTTATTCTACTCTCTTGGCTATCTCCTATTGAAAGAAAAGAATTTGTGTTCTGCGAGGCGAACGACGCAGGCGGGCTGATACCCGGTAATGAGGACAACGAAGCATAGCACAAATTATACTGCAAAGATTTATCTAATTTGGATCGTAGAGTAGTATTAATCAGTTTTTACCTAATCAAAGCCGCCTCACCATAGCATCGACGCTACAGTGAGACGGCTTTGATTTTTGCAAATAGTTTTCTATACTTATTGGCTATAGTTATATAATTTTTATCATCAAAGCTAAAATAATAGAACTTTATATAAATTCTAAACTATAAACTTAACCTTTTCGTGAATTATAATAATATTCGCCGTTTGCATTGCTAAAACTGCTGTCTAACTTCAGTTTTTCCCAATTTTTGCCGACATCATCATCACGCACAGCCCACCATTTAGCAAAGCCTCTTTTAAGTCCTACACGATACTTTAATGAACGATAAGCTGCAGTTGTAGTTATAAACAGTCCTCTAGGGCTATAGTAGCCTGTGATATAATCATATTTACAATTCGGATTTGACTTTGAAAATTCTTTAATCTGATTTGCCAGGTTAGAACTGTTCATAATAGATTTCGGAAAGAGGACATAGATCAAATTCGGTTTATTATAAAGTGGAGAATAATCACTAATTCCGTCACTGGAATAAATATTCAATATTTTTAATTTATTGAGATTTCTTAAAGGCTCCAAGCTCGTAAGTCTGTTAGTTGCGTTAATTTCCAAAAACTCTAATTCTGTTAATTCAGCCAAAGGAGATATATCAGTAATTCTATTGTCTGTAAGTATAAGTGCTCTCAATTTTTTAAGATTTTGTATTCCCTCAAGACTGGTTATTTTGTTATGTCCCAAATCTAATGCAATCAAGTCAGTACAATACTTAAATATCGGAGCATAGGTTTTTTGATCATATTCATTTATACCATCGTTTTGATTGAGAGTAGAAAACACCTTAGCGTCTGTACGAATATGCCAGCTCCCGTCTGCTATTTTAAGGAGCCAGATGAATTTCACACCTGAATATGTATCATTAAGCTCTGCCATTTCTTCATCACTGAGACCACAGTAACACATATCTACCTTCTGTAAATTCGGTAAATATTTCAGATTTTCATCAAACGCAGCCTTGAACTCATCAAAGGAATGTTCATATCCGCTGAAATCCAAAGCAGTAACTGTTGATTTGACAGTGACATCCAAAATAGTTACATTGCGATCAATCAGACAATCAGTCAGCCTTTCGTGCAAATAATCATAATTCTCATTTGACACATCAAAATCTGTCAAATCAAGTGATTTGAGCCATCGCAGTGCAGCCAGCATACTGATCTCGTCATCCATAAATCCATCCGGTTTCAACTCTTCTATCTGAGAATCATATGTATGTGTGCCAATGACAACATTACATTTCAACCGGGTATCAGGAAGTGCCTCGTAAAACTCTATACATTTTTCAGCAGAAATATCTTTGCCGAGCAATGTCACACTCTTGAGTGACTTACAGTCATAGAGTACAGATAAATCATCTATAGATGTATTGGTAAGATCGATAGTCTCAAGCTTATCCAGTCTTGCAAGGCTTGAGAAATCCTCAATGTCACTGCCGCTCAAATCCGCCTCAGTAACATTTCTGGCATATATTTTATGGCTGCCAAAGCCATCCCCAACCAGCACATATTGATCATAAGCCAAATATGCAGCAATTGCCGCAGCCGCAAACGCAAACAAAATCACAACAGTCAACGTAATTACAATTGCTTTGACTTTACTGCCTGAATGTTTCTTATGCTTATTTTCTCCAGATTCACTTTTTACTGTCTCACAGTTGCCAGTCTTATCTTCAGTTTCTAAAGCATCAGCAGCGTTAGATTCTTTCAAGATAGAATTCTCCAAATACTCAGAATTTTTTTCATCCATAAACACAAACGTCCTCCCTAAGAGAAATTTAATAAAATACAACCTTAATAAAATACAACCATTGTATTTTATTATAAATTTTACCATAAAATGTTATATAAAGTCAAGTTTTTCGCACAAATTAACTTTATAAAACTTAACAAATATTTCTAATAAAAAACGCCGCAATTATTACTGCGGCGTTTTAATTGGAGCGGAATACGAGGCTCGAACTCGCTACCTCCACCTTGGCAAGGTGGCGCTCTACCAGATGAGCTAATTCCGCATAAATGCGGTGAAGACGGAATAGCAAAAGAATTATTTACTATTCCTCATTCACTCAACACATTCCCGTGCAACGTTGGTGCCTCCGATCGGAATCGAACCAATGACACGGGGATTTTCAGTCCCCTGCTCTACCGACTGAGCTACAGAGGCAAGTGGCGACCCGAATCAGGCTCGAACTGACGACCTCTAGCGTGACAGGCTAGCGTTCTAACCAACTGAACTACCGGGCCACACATGGTGGAAGTTAACGGGCTCGAACCGCTGACCCTCTGCTTGTAAGGCAGATGCTCTCCCAGCTGAGCTAAACTTCCCCATAATGGAGCGGCCGACGAGGCTCGAACTCGCTACCTCCACCTTGGCAAGGTGGCGCTCTACCAG
>JAQXFQ010000052.1 GCA_029005175.1 Bacillota bacterium | reverse complement strand
CGAGCAAGCCACGACACCTCCGAAATCAGACTTAAAAAGAACCAAAACGCGCTCAAAGAGGCACAGGAAAATCTGCTGCAGCTTCGCCAATCCAAAGCCGAACTTGAAAGCAAAATAGTCAAAGGCAACGAGTACCTTGAGGAATGTTATGCCGCGACTGAACAGCTTAACTCTGTAAATGAAAATTGCCGTACTCTCAGCGAGCTTTACACAAATCTGTGCGATTTGGATGTCAAAACCCAGCGTTTTAAGAAGCTCACCAAATCACTCGCCGAAATTCAGAAGAAAATCAACGCCGAGGAGGACAATCTCCACTCTCTCGAAGCTATCGCAAACGCTGTCGAACAGGCTATTTTAAGCGACAAGGCTTATTCACTCGCCGCCGATTTGACGGAGGGTGCGCCCTGCCCCGTATGCGGCTCAACTCACCACCCGCAGCTTGCGCACCCGGCCGATTCCACGCCGGATGCCGCCGAGCTTGAAATTTGCAGGAGCAACATAGAAAAATCCAACAAAAAATCGGAGCGTTTGAGAGGTGACTATTCCGCCGCCAATGCTGAATTGGCTGTGATAAACCAGGATATTTCGCAGATTAAACAAAAACTCGGCGATAATTCCGAGCAAAATGCCGATGAAATTAAAGTACAGCTTGAAGCGGCTAAAAATCAGGCTGAGAAATTGCAAAAGCGCTCGGGGCAAACAACGATTGCCCGAAACCGCCTGAAACAGCGCAATGACGAGCTTGCCGCCAATGCTCACGACATCGAAAACACGGTCACTCACATAAACAATCTGAATATTCAGATAACCTCCGACGAGCAAAATGTAAAATCCATCGACGAACAGCTTAAATCTCAGGGTATCAGCGATTTTTCAGAGCTTGACAAGAAAATCAAAGCCTGCAAAGCCGATCTTGCCCGTACTGAATCCGACATAACCGCACTTAATTCCGCTCTGTCCGAAGCTTCCGCCGCATACAGCAGTGCGCAGGCCACATTGACCGCCGCCGGTGACAGCCTTACTCACGCACAGTCCGACCTGAACGCACGGCGCACCGAATTCCGCGCCAAGTGCCAAGAAATAGGCATTTCAGAGGACACTGACATAGAGGGCGGCGTGCTTCCTGACAAAACCGAAGCCGAATACGACGCAAAAATTTCATCCTACAAGCAGCAGCTTGCCTTTGCGCAAAAGCGCATTGAAGAACTCACCATTCGGCTTAACGGCAAGACTATGCCCGACCTTGCGGCTCTGCGCACCGCCAATTCTGCCGCAATCGCTGAGGGACAGGAAATTGCGAAGTTATCGGGCGATACGGCGCGTCAGATGAAGTTCTTCACAGACACCTCCGAAATCATACGCACAGAAAACGAGTTTCTCGATGAACATTCCAAGCCGCTCGAAACTGCGCGCCGCATGAATCAGCTTTTTTCAGGCATAAACGAAGCCCGCACACCCATTCATCAATACGTCATCGGCATAAAAATGGACGAGGTCATCATGAGCGCGAACCTATACATGAACAGGCTCACCCGAGGGCAATACGCCATGAAACGCAAGGATTCTGTAGGCGGTCGCGCCAAGCACCAAGGACTTGACATTGAGATAATCGACAGCAGCGCGGGACGTGTGCGCGCCGTTTCCACGCTGTCGGGCGGTGAATTGTTCCTCGCCTCGCTCTCGCTTGCATTCGGTTTGTCAGACGTGGTGCAAAGCTTCGCGGGGGGGATTCATCTGGATTCGCTCTTTATCGACGAGGGCTTCGGCTCACTGGACAGCGAAACTCTCGACACCGCTATGGACGCAATTACCCAAGTCCGCGAGAACAAGCTTCTGGGCATAATCTCGCATGTTTCGGAATTAAAGGAGCGCATTTCCTGCGGCATTGAGGTAGTAAAAACTCCCGACGGCTCGGCACTCAAAATGAGAATATAAAATTACAAAACGGACAGTTCGCAATTTTAATACAAACTGTCCGCTTTTGGTTTAATTATATTTTTTCAACCGTCATATATGTGTTTTTGTAAAACGGCATTTTTACCATGCCTGTATTCCACAATTTTTTAAATTCGCCAATCTTTATTTTTCTGTTGTAATATTTTTCATCGCAGTTTACAAGTTCCTCCAGCGATTCCGCTATAAAAATATTATCCTCATCATATCCAACAATCGGCACATAATGCAGCCAATTTTTATCTGCACGTATTCTCATCATAACAATTACGGGATTTCCTTTGCTGACCTCATTTTTAAGTGCGTTAATATTTCCGGTGCAATACTTCACTTTAAATCCGTACTTCGGAAGCAAGTTTTGAATTCCCTTAGGATAAACATAACCGTCCTTCATTTTGTTAGGCATTATGTCATAAAGTTCATTTCCGTCAGCAGATATATCCCAATGTCTCAAAACATACGCCGACGAAAATGCCGAACATTTGTATCCGCTTTGTATGTCAATTCTGGTTTCTTTCTCTATTGTAAATTTATTGATTTTACACTTTAGCGAAATTTTAGGAGATAACGCGCCCATAAGACTTATGTCGACGATTGTTGTAATAGTAAAATAGATAATCACAGATATTATAACTAATAGAATGATTAAAGGTATTGTTTCCATT
>JAQXFQ010000051.1 GCA_029005175.1 Bacillota bacterium | reverse complement strand
GGGCGCTGCCCCTTGACCCCGCCAAGAGGGCCTGCCCCCTTGGATTCCCATTGTAGGTGTCCTACTTTAGTGCTACTGTAAATTATGATTTATTTTCGCCTTGTGTGAATTTTACAAAACGGTATGCGATAATACTTTAATTTGATGCGCACTCAACGATTGATTGACTAAATCGGGATAATATTGTCATTAATAAGACGATATAACACAAAATAAACACTTATTTTGAGAAACAAAAGTTCATAAGGATAAAAATAAAATTTATTTTTGTAAGAAATATACATTTTACTTTCTGGATGTCGTATAATATTCTAATATAATACATGTGGTAGGATTTTCAAAGTTGTGTTATAATAAAACAAGCGAAATTTCAAAAATATTTTACATATTTCGTGTTACTAAGAATCAGGAGATGGTTTAGATTATGTCGCTTGATAAGGTTATGAAAAGCAGTGGAACATATGAAAGCAAGTCATGCAAACAAAGCTTGCGCATGTATTCATATGATAAAATAGCATATAGATTTTTTAAACGCTGCTTTGACTTCGTGGCCAGCCTGTCTGCACTGATAGTCCTTAGTCCTGTCTTGATTGTAGTTGCTCTGCTCATTTTCATAGATGATCCGCATGGCAGTCCGTTTTTTACGCAGGTGAGAGTGGGAGAAAACGGAAAGCAATTTAGAATGTATAAGTTCCGCTCAATGGTTTGCAATGCCGAGGAGCTTCTTAAGGAGCTTCAGTCACAGAACGAGAAAGACGGTCCGGTGTTTAAGATAAAGGATGACCCGCGAATCACACGAATCGGTCACTTTATTCGCAAGACAAGCATTGACGAATTGCCGCAGCTTTTTAATGTGCTCAAGGGTGACATGAGCGTTGTAGGTCCCAGACCGGCGCTCCCGAAAGAGGTAGCCGAGTACAATAGGTTTCAAAGACGCCGTTTGCAGGTAAAGCCGGGGCTTACATGCTATTGGCAGGCGTCGGATAATCGCGATGATATTTCATTCGATGATTGGATGAAGCTTGATATTAAATACATACATGATCGCAGCTTTTGGTTGGACATAAAACTTATATTCCGCACGGTCAAGGTTGTTTTGACCGGTCAGGGTAACTAATAAAAAATCCGACAGCATTCAAGTCTTGGTGCTGTCGGATTTTTATTTTTTAAATTATATCGCTTTCACCTGTTTCGGTATTTACAGACTTTGGCTTTTTATCAGAGTCGGGTATATCGACTTGTCCCTCACGAATGTAAGGCTTGTGCTTTTCAGTCGCAGTGACAGCATCTGATGCAGCAATCGGCGCGGTAGCAAATGAAACAGGTCTGTTTACCGGAGCGGCTTCAACCTTGTCGGAAACGGTTGTTGAAACGGTTGTTTCAGTTTCCTCGCTTATAGGAACGTAAACTGTACCGTCGGCATTTGACTCGACCTTCAGCATCTGATTTTCAAAAACCTTGAATGCATAGGTTTTGCTGCTGAAGGAGTTGGCAGAAATACCGATAAAAAGCAACAGAAGCATTTTCAGCCAAAGATTTATATAGATGATGTTGTCGGGAAAGCTAATTATTACATCATAAAAGCTGCGGTTCATCAGCATGTTTGCGGTATTCAATATTACAATAAGGCTGACAAAGACAAAAAGTATTATACATGATATGCCAAATATTTTTGCTCCGTTGCGCCTGATTTCTCCGTCAAGACATTTTTTTATTGAACCGAAATATCTCACGCCTGCCAGCAAACAAAACGATAGTGCAAAAAATATCAGACCAATCACGATAAGCGCAATTCCGGCTACATAAGGAGTGAGTGATAATTCTTCAATGCCATATTGAGTTATCAACTGTTCAAGGTATGTTCCGGCCTCGCTGTGAGCGATAAATAAAACGCCGATAGCACAGGAAAGCAGAGAGATAATGAAGCTAAGCGCGTCCAAAATAATTATCGGAATGCGCAAAAGCGTACAGCCGATTTTGCAGCCGAATATGTATATCCAGCTAAAAACAGTAATTAATGTCAGCACAGCGCCAATGGCTATGTATGCGGGATGTGGAACCATTACAGCGTAAATCACGCTTAAGGCAGAATGTATGGTGAGCAGTAAGCCGCAGATTATATTGACGCCGCAATGACAGTGTTTTTTAACAAGAGATGAAATAGAATCCATTGTAATGAAACCGCCTTTCCACGTTCAATTAAACAAGGAGCTTGTTTAATATGACTGTAAAGAGTCCCATCAGCACACCACAAAGGATAAATGCGCCGAAACATGCCCAGAACGGGCTTTTTTTAAAGGATGAAGCTTTCTGCATGCCAAAATAATAAGATACTGCGCTTGCCATCATACCGACTGTGAGCATAAGTATAGCCAACGGGACAGAGAAAAATGAGCAAATAAATGTTGCAATCATGCCGAGAGCAGTGGGAAATGCGGCAACGGTTGTAATATTAAGTGCCTGCGAGAAAGACGGCTTTTCTTCCGCCATGAGGAATATAAGCATAGTGGCGCACGCAATCAGCAACATGCTGAAGACTGCCATGAGTATGGAATAGCCAAATAACGTGAGAAACGCAGAAAGCATTTCGCCCGAAATTTCGCCGTTGGCCGCTGTTATAATGCTTACCATTTTTTCGTCGGCCATAGTTGCAAATATATTAACATCAATAGATGTGAACAGCCTTAGCATAGACGCTACGGCAGCGGCCAAATAAACAGCGCCAAACGTGACCCAAACAAATGCCGATTTAGTTCTGGCGGCATTTTCAACCGCAAGCAGCGGTCTGGAAGAAAAGAAAGATTTAAAGCAGACAAAAACCTCCGTTACTTTTTTTTGCGTCTGTCGTAATTTTGTTTCGCTCAAGCTCCCACAGTTTGGGCAAACGCCGTCGTCACTGATTCTTGCGCCGCAATTGGAACAATAACTCATAAAACTAACCTCTTTCACAAATTTTTTTCAAGATTTTTGCACCTGACAAATTAAAAAACACCTTATACCACAATAAATTTTTAGGCAAATTTTATAATTGACGGTGTAAATATAATTAATTTTAACATATTGATTTGTAAAAGTAAATAGATTTGTGAAAAAAATATGTGATTTTTTGTGACTTGTGATTCCCGTTATTTAACATAATTCAATCACTGAGCAAATCTGCAATTATATAGTTTGATACCAGCATTCCCTTTCGAGTGAGAGCAATTTCTTCCGCGCTGCAGCGGCAAAGTCCGGGCTTTTCGTATTTTTTTGCTTTATGCCTTATTTTTTCAGAAATTCCGTGATTGAATCTTTCTTTCATGCCCGACTCCGTTATTCCCTCTGCCAGACGCAGACGAAGCATAATATATTCATCCGCTGCTCCGCCGGGGCAGTCGAATTTCGGTCGGACTCCGTTCAGATAATCAGTCAGACTCCGCCCGAAAAAATACCGCTTGCCCATGAAAAAACCGTGTGCAGCAGGACCTAACCCGATATATTCGTCACAATTCCAATATTTCATGTTGTGTCGGCTGATTTTGCCGTTTCGCGCGGCGTTGGATATTTCATACTGACTATAGCCGAAGCCTTCGAGCGTAGAAAATGCCTGCTTGTAAAGATCAGCCATACCGTCATCATCAGGAATTATCAAAGAATTGCGCACATCATAAAAAGGCGTGCCTTCCTCTATTTTCAGCATATACGCCGAAACATGGGAGGGCGCGCTTTGGCTTATGAATTCAAGCGATGTGTTTAGCGAATCGCTTGTTTGATAGGGGATACCGAGCATTAAATCAAGCGAAATATTGTCAATCCCGACTGAATGTGCGCGTTCCATGGCACTCAGAACGTCGTCGGGGGAGTGCCTGCGTCCGATTGCGGCAAGTTCACGAGGAACTGCCGACTGCATTCCCAGCGACAGGCGATTGACGCCTGCGGCAGAACAGCCGTGCAAAAATTCACCGAGGTCGGAGGACGGGTTAGCCTCCACTGTGATTTCCGCGTTTGAAGTAATTTTCACACACTTGTTCAACTCGGACATTATGCGCTCGATATTGTAGCCGCCAAGTAACGACGGAGTGCCGCCGCCGAAATAAATCGTGTCGGCGGTCACTTCGTACGGTTTCAGCTCATGAATACGGCGAATGGTCTCGTCAGTGTAAGCTGTTATAAGCTGTTCAGACAGGTTTACAGAATAGAAATCACAATAGGGGCATTTTCCTCGGCAAAACGGCACATGAATGTAAATTCCGATTGACTTCATATTATATACCTCATTTTGCGGAATTCTTGCGCTTGGTCAGATAATTTTCCAGAATTATCACGGCAGACACCGCGTCAACTACCGCCTTGCGTTTTTTTCCACGCGTGTTGGTTGCGTTAAGGAATTGATGTGCCTCCATGGTTGTGCAGCGTTCGTCCAGCATATCCACCTCAATGCCGCATGCTCTGTGCAGATCTTCCGCGAACCGACGGGCATTCTGCGCGCTCTCGCCCTCGGAGCCGTCCATGTTGACAGGCAGACCGACCACGATTAATTCAGCCTTTTTTTCGGCGGCAAGCGCAGCGACCTTTTCCACCAGTGCGGGGACGTATTTTTCATTTATTACGGTGACGGGCGAGGCAAGGAATTCGCTCCTGTCGCAAACCGCGATTCCCGTGCGCACCCTACCGAAATCCACAGACATTATTACCATAATTTCACGCCGCCTACAAGCTCTGAGATGCTTGAAATGCCGTTGTCTTGGAGGTACTTGTCCATACCCTCGATAATTTCAATCGGGGCGTAGGGGTTGGTAAACATCGCCGTGCCCACTTGAATTGCGGAGGCACCCGCCAGCGTCATTTCGATGGCGTCCTGCCATGTTGAGATGCCGCCCAAGCCGATTACAGGAATTTTCACGCTGTTGTAGACTTCATTTACCATTCTTACGGCAATCGGGAACACAGCCGCGCCGGACATGCCGCCTTTGTTATTTTTGAGTATAGGACGTCGTGTGCGAATGTCGATTCTCATGCCGAGCAGCGTGTTTATCAGCGAAACGGCGTCTGCGCCAGCTGATTCCACAGCTACGGCGATTTCTGAAATGCTTGTGACGTTGGGAGAGAGCTTGACAATGAGCGGCTTGGAGCATTTTTCACGCACCACAGATGTGATGTGCGCCGCGCAGTCGGGAGATGTGCCGAAAGCCGCGCCGCCGGCCTTGACGTTTGGACAGGAGATGTTAAGCTCCACCATATCGACGTCAGATTCGTTGATTTTTTCGGCTATAGCAGCGTAATCCTCTTCACAAGCTCCGGCTATGTTGGCGATAATCACGGTATCCTGCTGACGAAGCCATGGCAGGTCATGCTCAATAAAATGCTCAACGCCGGGGTTCTGCAAGCCGACGGAATTCAGAATACCGCTGGGAGTTTCGGCGATACGGGGAGGGGGATTGCCTGCCTTTTCACGAATCGTCATGCCCTTGCAGGATATGCCGCCGATTTTGGAAATAGGGTAAAATTCATTGTATTCGCGGCCGAAGCCGTATGTCCCCGATGCGGCAATAACGGGGTTTTTAAATTCAACGCCGCAAATATTTACACTAAGTCTGCTCATTCCCAGATAACCTCCCTGCTGTCGAATACCGGACCGTTTTTGCAAACGTGGCTGTATTTTTCGCCGCCGTCCGCTGTTTTTGTCTTGCAGGCGCAAACCAGGCATGCGCCAACGCCGCAGCCCATTCTCTCCTCAAGCGATACCATGCATTTGATGCCGCGCTTTTCGGCTTCGGCGGCGACCAGCTTAAGCATAGGCTTGGGTCCGCATGCATATACGGCGTCGCAGGGAGCCTCGTCAAGCCGAGCCGCAAGAAGCTGAGTGACAAAGCCGTGATGACCGAA
>JAQXFQ010000050.1 GCA_029005175.1 Bacillota bacterium | reverse complement strand
AAGAGCGGCGGCGGCACACATGACCTTTAATTTTTTATTAAATTGCAGCATATGGCAACCGTCCTTTGTTTTTAATAGGAATTATCCGTACGGATAATTCCCTGTAATATTTTTAGCTGTATAAGTCGGTATAATTCAGTCGCCGGGCATGCAATATATGCACAATCAGGCAGTTTTTTCATTGAAAAATAAATCATAATTTAGCTGCGTGACGCAATGAGTACGCAACGCCGGGAATCCAAGGGGGCAGGCCCTCTTGGCGGGGTCGAGGGGCAGCGCCCATCGTGGGGGTGTGGGGGCAAAGCCACCACAAAACCAAAGTGCAAGAAAAACTTAAAATAGGAAAAGCACCCATGCGAAGCCCCTAAAAGACTAACGAGAAAATCGAAGATTTTCAAGTGGACGTCACGCAGATAAATTATGATTTATTGTTTTTGCGGCTTTTTTCAATCCATAAATGCAAATAGAATTTTTAACCTGAGCGGTGATAACAAAATGACCTCAAATAATATTTCCAAACAAAATATCCTTCAAAAACCCCCGGTACTCATGCTGCTTGCCTTGATGTGCTGTCTGCTGTGGGGCAGCGCATTTCCTTTCATAAAGATAGGCTATTCGCTTTTGAGCATTGATTCCTCCGATACCGCCTCACAGATACTTTTTGCGGGAATAAGATTTTTCTCAGCCGGAATCCTCACTATAATCGCAGGAAGTATCCTGCAAAAAAAGCCGCTTATTCCGTCCGCAGTCTCGTGGCGCAAAATAATTCCTCTGGGAATGGTTCAGACTGTGGCGCAATATGTATTTTTCTACATAGGTCTTGCCCGCACCGACGGTACACGCGCCTCCATAATAAACGGAACAAATGTTTTTTTTGCCCTGCTCATCTCCTGCTTTGTATTTAAATACGAAAAATTCACCAGGCAGAAATTAATAGGCTGTATAGTCGGATTTGTGGGCATTGTGGTAATAAACATAAGCGGTAAATCCATGTCCGGCGGCTCGGTTTCAGGCGATATGTGCATAATCATATCCGTAATAGCCTACGCGCTTTCCTCCTCTATGATAAAACATTACTCTAAGTCGGAAAATCCGGTGATGCTCAGCGGCTGGCAATTTGCCTTTGGCGGCGCAGTAATGACTGCAGCGGCTTTGCTGCTCGGCGGAAGTATTAAATTTGATTCGGTTAAATCGCTCGCTGTCATAACCGAGCTTGCGCTTGTATCGGCAGGAGCATATACTTTATGGGGACTGCTGCTGAAATACAACGATGTGTCAAAGGTGGCGATATTCGGGTGCCTGACGCCGATATTCGGTTTTATTATGTCCGCCCTGATGCTTGACGAAATAAGCGCACTGTCGTGGCAAAGTCTATCCGCGCTTGCGCTGGTCTGCCTTGGAATACTGACTGTAAACCGAATGGAAAATAATAAATGAGCAAAAAAGATGTGTGATTAACTTTCTGCAATCACACATCTTTTTGATTTTCGTGATAAATTTTTTTACGCCGCATTGTCAAGGCTCTGCGCCTGAGCCTCTGTATTCTGCGTATCACTGCCGCTCGCCTGAGTAGTGGTAGTGGTTTTATTAGCTTCTTCCACGCTGTTTGGCAAATACGGAATAGTGGCTTTAGCCTTTTTCTTGCTGTTGGCATACGTCATATCATCGTCATATATAAAACTCTTGAGGTGTGTTGCGTTCCACTTGTAATTAGCCCAGAGTATTGAGCATTTTGTTCCGCCGATAATTACACTCTTAAAATTAAAAGTGCCGTCGACAGGAATTCGATACTGTACTATATCATAATTGAGCAAATTCGGCGCGTCAAATGCCAAGCCGAGAATTTCACCCTGAGACACATTTGTGATAACATAGCCGAGAGCCTCATGTATCATCGAAGCCATTTTAATATATGACTGATCCTTCATCTTGTTTATCATGGCGGAAATCATCTTGCGCTGACGCTCGGTGCGTTCAAAATCACTGTTGCCGACCTTTCTCATACGTGCGTAATTCAGTGCCTCCGCACCGCTGAGTGTATATTTTCCCGCGCCCTTGGAAAATCTCGGGAATTTTCCGTAGACCTTGTGCGAGCACATATATTTCGCTTCAGCGGCGTTGAGCGTCATTTCCACCCCGCCCATCATATCAATTATCTTTTTGAAGCCGGTAAAGTCGATAACCACCAATTTTTCTACATCTATGCCGAAATTAGCCTTAATTGTTTTTCGGGTGTAGCTGAGCGTCATATCCTTGCGCCCGCTGTCAAAGGAATAAGCGGCATTTATACGGTTATATCCCTTACCGGGGATTTTGACCAGCATATCGCGCATCAGGGAGATAAGCTTAATTTTTTTGTGCTTGCGGTCTACCGCAGCAATTATAAGCGAGTCGCTGCGAGATTGAGCGTCTGTGCCTATACGCGAATCCGAGCCGACAAGCAGATACATCGTCACATCCTCGGTGGACACTATAACATCATCGGGAATATTGTCGCTGTCGTCCTCCAAATCGGTATAGCTCACGTCAAAATCCGTAAAGGAAATATCGGAATTGCTCGGCGGGTCGACAAAATTAATTCGGCTTATAAAGGAATTGTAAACCACATATACAGCGTTAAATAATATAGCTGTTACGAGAACAAGGGATATAAGCGTCTTTTGCAGCAAATAGCTTTTCTTTTTATTGGACTTGCGTCTGTTTCTGTCGTACTGATACGATCCCACAACCAACCACAACCTTTTCACAATTGTTTGCATTACTTCTGCAATAAAATATAAAAAAGACATCTGAATATTTTTTATTTTAGCACAAAAGCCAAACATTGTAAACCATTTTAAAATTTCTGTTATTATTGTTTACACGCCATTCATAATAGAGACACGGTGTTGTCCGTATAAAAGACAGCACCGTGTTTTACAGCGAAAAAATATAAATTAATTGTCAGAGTCTGTTTAGTATATCGGCGTGTGCGTACTGCGCTGCCGGATTTTTCGCCGGATGAAGCCAAAACCGCAGGCAATACTTTGTGTATTAACGAGGATTTTGGCAAAATATGGCGGAAAAGATGCAAGCAGTACGCGCGTGAAGAGATTGAAGAGATACTAAACAGGCTCTTGTTATTTGGAAGAGAGATACTCGTCAATTGCCTTAGCAGCAGTCTTGCCTGCGCCCATAGCCAGAATGACGGTAGCCGCGCCTGTTACAGCGTCACCGCCCGCATATACGCCCTCGCGAGAGGTAAGACCTGTGTTTTCCTCGACTACTATGCCGCCTCTCTTGTTGACCTCAAGTCCCTCTGTGGTAGACTTGATGAGCGGGTTCGGGGATGTGCCGATAGAGATGATAACACTGTCTACGTCAAGCACATATTCAGAGCCGGGGATTTCGACAGGGCTTCTTCTGCCCGATGCGTCAGGCTCGCCAAGCTCCATCTTAATGCACTCCATACCGATTACAAATCCATTCTTCGGGTCACGGGGATCATCGGGATTATTATAACCGAGAATCTTTGTGGGATTGTTGAGCAGACGGAACTCAATGCCTTCCTCCATTGCATGCTCAACCTCTTCCTTACGGGCAGGAAGCTCGTCAAGGCTGCGGCGGTATACTATATAAACCTTCTCCGCGCCCAGGCGAAGAGCTGTTCTGGCAGCGTCCATAGCCACGTTTCCGCCGCCGACGACTGCGACCTTCTTTGCGTGCATAATAGGTGTGGTAGGATCTGAATTGTAAGCCTTCATCAGATTGCTTCTGGTGAGGAATTCATTTGCGGAATACACACCGTTGAGGCTTTCGCCGGGAATTCCCATAAATCTGGGCAGACCTGCGCCTGAGCCTATGAATACAGCTTCATAGCCCATCTCAAACAGTTCATCGATTGTGAGGGTTTTGCCGATAACCACGTTTGTTTCCACGTCAACTCCGAGAGCCTTGAGCGTTTCAACCTCCTTCTGCACGATAGCCTTGGGCAGACGGAATTCGGGAATGCCGTAGACAAGCACACCGCCCGAAAGGTGGAGAGCTTCGTATACGGTAACCTTGTAGCCCAGCTTGGCCAGATCGCCGGCACATGTCAGGCCTGAAGGTCCCGAACCGACCACGGCAACTCTGTGACCATTGGGAGCGGGAACCTCGGGGGCCTCTGTAGAATGGCTGTTGTGCCAGTCGGCGACAAATCTCTCAAGGCGTCCGATACCTACAGGCTCGCCCTTGATGCCGCGGACGCACTTGCTCTCGCACTGTGTTTCCTGCGGGCATACACGACCGCAGACAGCGGGCAGAGATGATGATTTATTGATGACCTGATATGCGCCCTCAAAATCACATTCCTTGATCTTTGAAATGAATTCGGGAATATGTATATTAACGGGGCAGCCGTTCACACAGGGCATGTTTTTACAGTTGAGGCATCTTGCCGCCTCGTCCAATGCAGTGGCCTCATCGTAGCCGAGTGCAACTTCCTTGAAGTTTCTGCCTCTTTCAATAGGATCCTGCACAGGCATAGGATTCTTAGTCAATGACATATTTGGCATTTTATTACATTCCTTTCACATAAAGGCATTGCCGCATGCGACAATGCGTAATTAAAATAAAAAAGAAAACATAGATGACTATAATTGCTCTTTATGCAATCGAAGATCAATTGCTGCTCATACTGCGCCTCGCAGTAAACCTCAACACTGTAAACTACGTCATACAATTGTTATAGTTAACAATAAGTTTACAATGTTTAAATGCGTTTCGTATATCCGCACTCTTTTTTGGGTTTCTCCGGTTCTGAAGTCACGATGCTCTCGTTTAATACTAATCTTCAACATCGCCGGAATACGTTGCCCCGCCCGTGGGGACACTCCGATTCATTTCACGGTCAGGCAGCGGCTTAAAATTTTATTATTCCACTTCTTTTTTAAAAAGGTTGCATGTCTTTTCTCTTGCTTCCTGCTCAAAACCGCGGTACATTGCGCCTCTGCTCATAGCCTCGTCAAAATCCACCTCGAAGCCGTCAAATTCCGGACCGTCTACACAAGCAAACTTTGTCTTGCCGCCCACAGTAAGACGGCAGCCGCCGCACATGCCTGTACCATCGATCATTATGGGATTCATGGAAACAATGGTCTTGACGTTATAGGGTTTGGTTGTCTTTACAACAAATTTCATCATGATCAGCGGACCGATGGCGATAACCTCGTCATAATTTTCGCCGCTCTCAATAAGCTGCTGAAGAGGTGCCGTAACAACGCCCTTTTCGCCATAGCTGCCGTCATCGGTCATAATGATGAGCTTATCTGAAGCAGCCTTAAATTCATCCTCGAGAATAAGCAGGTCTTTGTTGCGGAAACCGATAATTGAGTGAACCTCGCAGCCCTGCTCATGCAGCTTTTGCGCAACGGGCAGAGCAATAGCGCAGCCCACACCGCCGCCGACTATAGCAACCTTCTTGAGTCCCTCGGTGTGAGTTGCTCTGCCGAGCGGACCGACGAAATCCTGAATATAGTCACCTTCATTTTTATGATTGAGAAGCTCTGTAGACGCCCCGACAATCTGGAAAATTATTTTGACTGTACCCTTTTCACGGTCATATCCGGCTACAGTAAGCGGAATTCTCTCGCCGTTTTCGTCCACACGCAGAATAATAAACTGACCTGGCTGTGCTTTTTTGGCAATCAACGGAGCCTCAATGTCCATCATTGTCACAGTTGGATTAAGTTCCTTTTTGCAGGTAATCCTATACATTTATTTTTCCTCCCTAAGTTATGAATGGAATTTTAATAAGAACAAATATAATTATCAAAAATATCTGTCGAATTCTATTATAGCACTATTGAGCATGAAAGAAAATAAAAAAATTGTAACAAAAAAGCAACGGCAATTTTGTACATAATATGGAATGTTAATAAAAACAATTTTAAACGATTTTCATAAATAAGTTTAATCAACTCTGATTAATAAAACATTAAATTTACAATTAGCCTAAACATTTCACAGCATTATGTGATATAATATATCTTAAATGCCTGACCATGAAATCATAGAACTGATAATTTATATATAATTTCATTGTCGAAGTAATGTAATCTGATTTGAGGGAGGCTCATAATGCACAATATTTCATACTATCTGACAGCAATGATTCCATACATGCTGACAGCTGCAATCCTCGCTGTACCGGTGAGAATTGCATATACACACCGACTGCGCCGCAAAAAACTTAAATCTAATATTTATCACGAAACAGGACTGATTATATACATAAGCTTCATAGCGGGACTGTTTTCACAGACTATTCTCACCAATATTCACACTTTTCGGTTCGGGCAGGTCAGAAGCTTTATCAATCTGATTCCGGGAAAAATAATTTATGATTCCATCACGCTGTGGCAGCATGGCGACAAGCGGTATTTTGTCATAAGCCTGCTCGGAAACATTATAATTTTCATGCCCTTCGGTTTTTTTACACCACTGCTTTGGAACAATAAGAGCCTGCGAGATTCGCTGCTGGCGGGATTTTTAGCTTCGCTCACAGTAGAAATCTGCCAGCTTCCTCAGCTCAACCGCACCACAGATATTGACGATCTGTGGCTAAACACATTTGGTACATTTTTGGGGTGGATGTGCTATAAATTAATGCTCAAACTGTTTCCAAAATTTGCAGCAAAATTTCGTATTGAAAAATTTTTTAGAAAACAAAAAAGCCGCCTATTTTCCTCTTAATGAGGTCAATAGACGGCTTCTTACTTTTCGTTATTATTTAGATGTATTCTACTTTGATTTTTCTTTTCTTAGATGATAGTACCTTGCAAAGAACATCATCTACTGCGTCAGTGTATCTGCCTTGTGCTATCAGGCTGTTCTTCAAACGGATAAGTGATTGCAAAACTCTCCTGTATTCTTCATCGGAAAGATATAAATGATATTTCTGTTCTTTCAAAACAACCACCTCCTGTTACCTCAATTATATAATAGCAAAGGACATAGAGATAGTATGCGATTGCTGCTTGTTCGCCCCTAAATGAACGAATTAACAGGGTAAAAACCGCCTTATTCATTAGCAAGCCGTACACCTGAAAGGCGGACGACATTAGTCCTAATTTCCATTAGCTGACGGAAAATTTGCTAATGAAAATCTATGAATTTTATGATTTTGTTGTCTTTAGGTAAAAATGAAAAAACGCCGGAACCCCTTGATTTTACTTACGTTTCCGGCGGAGTTTTTAGAAAGGTATGACGAAAAAGATGCCGCCGATTTAATAATTGAACAGAAATTATTTTATAAATCATAAATCAACGATAATCTTAGCCTAAGTGAATAGTGAATAAATAATAGTGAAGAGCGAATAGTAAAACAGCGCACCAAATTTATCGGAACACTATTCACTATTCACTCTTCACCATTAACTATTCTCTTAGCACCGTAAGGTGCGCTGTTGGCGTTCCCGAGGTGATTCGAACACCCGACCTACCGCTTAGGAGGCGGTCGCTCTATCCGGCTGAGCTACGGAAACATCTTTTAAATCTATTCAATTTTAGGCTTAGATTAACTCATTGTCAATCACTTTTCCTCAAAAGGCGGTCGTTATAACATATTCTTAGGAGGCGGTCGCTCTATCCGGCTGAGATGCAGAGGTCTTTTATGATAAAACAAAAATTCCTCAAGCCTAAGACTCGAGGAATAAATGGTGACCCGGACGAGATTCGAACTCGTGTTGCCGCCGTGAAAGGGCGGAGTCTTAGGCCTCTTGACCACCGGGCCGTAAATGGTAGCGGCAATTGGATTTGAACCAATGACACTGCGGGTATGAACCGCATGCTCTAGCCAACTGAGCTATGCCGCCATATTTACATCTCGCTTGCTGCGTTTACTTGCGTTCCCTGCAGCAGCGTCATTAATTATATAGCATTCAAGTTAAAATGTCAAGTGTTTTTTTAAAAAAATTAACTTTTTTCAAATAAAATTTCAAAGTAAATGCACGGTGGAGAAAAATATAGGTTGCGTTTAGTTTGACGGTGTTGCTTTTACTTTGACAACTGACCGAAAACAAAAACACCGCCGTGCACCTCAATTAAGGATACGCTGAATACATTAATAAAGGTAAAGCCGTTGATTCCACGCCGCGAAAGTCCGCCACTGAGCGGGGGTGTAAATCGACTTATACTAATATTCAGCGTTTCCTTAAAAATAGGGATGTACGGCGGTTGTTTTTATTTCAGGAACTCCACTATCATATTTTCTTCACTCTCTGTGAGCTTGTTGGCATGTCCCCTGCCCTTGAGCACATATGCAGTGCAATTCGGGATAATTTTCTGCGCTCTGGGAATCACAAACCTTGCAGGAAACAGACAATCTAATTCGGCTGCCATTACCAACGTCTGAGCAGAGCATTTTTTCATAAGACTTTCACTTACATCACTCGGCATTCCCGCGTGAATCTTTGCATTATCTATGCTGCATTTTGCGGTTTCGAGCAAATCATCATCCAGATTTTCCTCAGTCACCGCCATCGGCATCACACAACGCTTGAACCATTTTTCACTGTGGGTAATCCAATACATTATCATCGGAAACATCATGCTCATACTGTTAATCGCGGGCGCGTTTTTTATGCCCGACGGAACATACAGCACTGATTTCTCGATTTTGTCGGGAACTGCACACATGGTCTTTGCCAGTACTCCCGCGCCAAACGACCCTCCGAAGCAGCGAATTTTATCAAAGCCGAGAGCATTGATAACCTCTCCCGCCCATTTGCCGTAGTCATAATTGCCGGCAGACAGAACCGTTTCGGCGCTCTTGCCGGGATGTCCGATGGTATCCACGGCAAATACATGAAAGTCCTTCATCAAAAAGCCGCATGATAAAAGAGTGTAAGCCGTTGTCGAATTGCCCCCGTGAAATACCAGCAGCGGAGCGCCGCTGAGATTACCCGTTTCAATTAAATGAGTGCTGCCAAACGATGTTTCAACATACACATCCTTGAACGGCATATCAATCCTCGCAAGCTGTCGGTCATATAAATCAAGCACTGCCTGTTTTGCCTTTTCGCTGCGATAAATTGACTTGCTCCTGTTTCCCGCAGCAATGCAGATGCCCAGCACAAGTGACATTGCGCCCATTATAACGAAGAAACCCCATATCAGATTCCAATACGGACTGTCTACATCGTACATGAATTCAAGCAGATTCTCCCACGGCTGCCATTTCACAGCAATCGCCGCAAGGTCAAATATCACATATCCGCCGCCGAAAATGTACACCCATCTCCACCAATAATTACGTCCGAGATTTTTCAGAAATACGACAATTCCCGCCACGCACAGTGCTGCCATAATTCCGCTTATTGCAAAATATGTGACTCCTCGCTCGTAATACGCCGACATCCAAAACTCACGGTATCCGTCACGGTCGAACAATCCCCATATTCTGGATACATGCATTGCTCCAAAAAATATAAACACCAAAGGCTCAAACCAACAAATCTTTGACTTTTTCATTTGAAAACTCTCCTTCTAAATTTCACCGTTCATTATCTGAATAACCAATCCTCTGACCTGCGCTCTGATTACATCCCAAAAACTATCCCCCATTTCCGCCTTGTGGCTCATTTCATAGAATATACCGTGGAATGCCGCCGAAACAAGTGCTTCGTCCTTTACTATAATTCCCAGTGCTCCCAGCATTTGCGCTATGCCGCCCTGATCCTCGTTCAGATGCTGCTCAACCAAATCCCGCGGCAGCTTGCGGAAAAGTATCTCCAGCCCGCCGCCCGATATTATTTCAAATATTCCCAATTCATCGCCCTTGCGGTAAAAGGTCATAATGAAATCAGTCAGCTTGTCCGCGTCAATTCCGCCTATCATAGTAGTCGCCTGCGCGGTCATTTCGTCATGCATAGCCTTGTCTATTTCCTGCAAAGCGTCAAACAGCGCAAGCTCCTTCGACTTGTAAAACAGATAAAATGTTCCTTTTGGAATATTCACCCGCCGCACCAGTTCATCGACCGTGGTCTTTTTCACTCCGTACTGCCGCATGCAGTTCATGGCTTCTTCCCTGAGCCGCCGGCGAATATGCCCCCTTTCTTCATTGCTCAATGTCCTTGGCATTTTTTACTCACCTCGAATCATTTGACTAAATTTATTTTTTTAGTCATTATAATCCACCAATTACATTTTGTCAAGTACTTTTTATTTTTCAACACATGACAAAAAGCCGACAGACCTTGCAGTCTGCCGACCTTTTTGTTTTGACTATGAATTATTGAACTATTTTGAGTATAGGAATAGCTTTAATTATTCAACGTCCTGGAGAGCCGCGTAATCTTCTTCGCCTGTGCGAACCTTTACAACCTTAGCTACGTTGTAAACGAAGATCTTGCCGTCGCCGATGTGACCTGTGTAGAGAGCCTTCTTGGCTGTCTCGATGACAGTATCAATCGGGAGCTTGCTTACGACAACCTCAACCTGAACCTTGGGCAGAAGTGTTGCATCCATTTCAACACCTCTGTATCTCTCGCCTGCGCCCTTCTGAATGCCGCAGCCCATAACCTGTGTAACAGTCATGCCTGTTACGCCGATCTTGTTGAGAGCTTCCTTGAGGATCTCATATCTTGCCTGCTTGGCAATGATAACAACCTTGTACATGCCTGTAGATGCTCCCACAGGTGCTGCCGCAACGGGGACCGATGCGTTCTTCTGTGTTTCAGAAGCCTGATCATAGCTGGCTACGCCGAGGTCAGTGTTTTCATTAACCTCCATTGTACCGGACATATCCATGATGCTGAAGCCGGAGTATGCAGAAGCAAGACCGTGCTCCTTTCTGTCGAGACCGACAATTTCTTCTTCTTCGGAAACGCGAAGACCGATTGTAGCCTTGATAAGAAGGAATGTGATTGTGATTGTAACCGCTGTCCACAGAGCAACTGAGCCGACACCGATAAGCTGTGTAATAAGTAAGCCAACGCCGCCGCCGTAGAAAAGACCTGACAGAGAATCATTGCCGGGTGCAGTCGTTGTAGCAAAGAGACCAACTGCAATTGTACCCCAGATACCGTTGAGCATATGAACCGCAACAGCACCGACAGGGTCGTCAATGCGGAGAACATTATCGAGAAACCATACGCCGAAGATTACAAGAACACCTGCAACTGCGCCGATGATTGTAGCGCCGAGGGCGTCTGTGACATCACAGGGAGCTGTAATGGCAACGAGACCTGCAAGTGCAGCGTTCAAGCACATTGATACGTCGGGCTTGCCGTAGATGATCCATGTGAGAATCATGCATACAACTGTTGCAACTGCGGGAGCAACTGTTGTGGTAAGGAATATAGAAGCGAGCTGATCAACAGATGTAGCTGCTGCGCCGTTGAAGCCGTACCAGCCGAACCAAAGGATGAAGCAGCCGAGTGCGCCGAGCGGGAGGCTGTGACCCGGGAAAGCATTGACCTTGGTGACCTTGCCCTTTTCGTTTCTGGTAAACTTGCCGATACGAGCGCCGAGCAATGCTGCGCCGATGAGTGCTGAGATACCGCCGACCATGTGGATGGCGCAGGAGCCTGCAAAATCATGGAAGCCCATCTTAGCGAGCCAGCCGCCGCCCCAGATCCAGTGAGCTTCAATCGGGTAGATAACAGCCGAAATTACTGCGGAATAAATGCAGTATGATGAGAACTTTGTTCTTTCTGCCATAGCACCGGAAACGATAGTTGCCGTTGTGGCGCAGAACACAAGGTTAAATACAAAATTGCTCCAGTCAAAAGACTGATAAAACTGGAATATGTTGAGTGTAGGAAGACCTACAAAGCCCATAAAGTCGTCACCCAGAAGGAGACTAAAACCGATAAGCACAAACATAACTGTGCCGATACAAAAGTCCATAAGGTTTTTCATTATGATGTTGCCTGCATTTTTTGCTCTAGTGAAACCTGTTTCCACCATTGCAAAGCCTGCCTGCATCCAGAAAACCAAAGCAGCACCAATCAGAAACCATACGCCGAATAATTCGCCGTCAACTTGTTCCATGACCTGTTCCAAGATTTCCATAAACAACCGTCCTTTCAGCCTGATTTATACAATCAGGACTCCTCAAAAATTTTTGTAAATTGCACCGCTGCAATCACTGTAAACATTCTAGCACCGCCACTTGCAAATTTATTGAAAAAAACGGACGGAATTTGACATTTTTCCAAAAATATGCATTTTACATTCATTCAACTTGCAAACTTGCATTACAACTGTATATCTGCTATAATTCTTATTCATAAGACTTGAAAAATCAGAGGTGAAATAAACAGTATGCTTCAAAGCTATGCTTCGGATAATACATTCAAAATGAATCAGCCTTTTTTTAAAGACAATGTATTTGATTACCACGAAGTGCACATTGACAAACCCTATCAGGCTGTTTTTTATGAATTCATCACCTCATATTCGTGTGCATCCGGCATATCATGCGTTCCCAGCGGATGTCTTGACATAATGTTTGTCACAGAAATCGACGAACCTTTTATGATGTTTGTAGGCTCGCCCACTGAAATCAAAACCGTCCGAGGCTGCCCAAATTCACGGTATTTCGGAGTGCGGCTCAAGCCGGGAATGAATCTTGCCTATCAAAGCCATCCTCTGCGCGATCTCACCAACAACGAAATAGTTTTGAACTCAGGCAACGCACCGGTCAAAAGCTTCTTCGGCAAGCTGAAAAAAACGCATAATCTTGAGCAGCGCATACTGCTTTTTAACCAATCCTTTGACCCCTCTGTCGAAACAGGTTCATCTGCCGAGCTGACACAGCAGATGCTGGTTGACATCAACCGAACCAGGGGCGGAATACATATCGCCGAGCTTGCTGAAAAACTGAATTATTCAGAGCGGCATCTTTCGCGGATATTTCAGGATACAATGGGCATGTCCCCCAAAACCTTTGCCCGGATAGTTCGCTTTCAAAATGTGATTGAAATCATTCTTTCATCGGCTCCGCAGCATATGAGTGATTATTTTATTGATCTGGGCTATTCGGATCAGGCGCATTTCCAGCGTGAGTTTAAGCAATATTCAGGCATGACGCCTAAAAGCTTTATACAATACATGCAGCACGGCTGATTTTGAAGCGCTTAGAAGCGAGTACGGGTAAAATCAAATCACGGCTTTATTCACATATTCAATTGTGTATTAATTGATTAGAATTTCAAAAATAACGTGAAAATAATATAAATAATTACACAAAGCTGTAGACAAATCGAAGTAAAACGTGTATAATTACTATTAAGTGCATATCTGTATAATTATAAATTGTACGTTTGTGATTTTGTTTTTCTCTATAATTATCCATTACGAAAGGCTTGATATTTACATGAAATTTATCAAAAAAGCGGCTGCCGCAATAGTCGCAGCTTCACTTGCATTTTCGCTCTGCTCCTGCAGCGACCTGAGCTGGGCGGCAAAAATCGACGATGATACCACCATCCCGATCGGTATGTATATCTATTCTATGGCTTCGGCTTACCGCACTGCCGTGTCAAATTATCAGCTTAATTCCTACACCGAGCTGTCAGAGCAGACCATTGAGGTGTCAGGCTCAGATAAAAGCGCAGTGGAGTATCTTGACAATGAGGCCAAAAAGACAATCAAATCATATGTCGGCGCAATTCTTCTGGCCAAGGATATGAATATTGATTTTACTGACGAGGACCTTAAAACCGCCGCTTCATATGCTGAAAACTTTTATGAAACGGACAAGGCTACCTTTGAAAAGGTGGGCGTTGCCAAAAGCTCTGTGGAAGAATATTACAAGAGCACCTCTCTCAAATCAAAACTATTTGAAGCAAAATACGGTGAGGACGGCACGGAAGCTGTAGCCGATAAGGATTTAAAGAACTATTTCAAGGAAAATTACGCTTCCATCAACTTCATTCAGCAGTATTTCTACAATGAAGACGGCACAGCAATGAGCGAAGATCAAAAAGACGCTCTCAAAAAGGAATACAAGAGCATTCAGAGCAAGGCCGAAAAAGGCAAGATCAAATTCACAGACGTTTGCAAGGAATACGCAAAAAATGCTACAAACTATAAAGGCGGTTACACCGACTCCCTCTCCAGATTTGACACAGAGTCTGAGGACGGTCAGAAAATACTGTCGCTCCAGACAGGCAAGTTCACATTGCTCGTAACCGATTCCGCTATCGCCCTGATTCAAAAAGCCACTCTGGATAAAGACGGCTCCAAATTCAAGGAGAACAGATCCAATCTGTTGTATGAATACAAGTATGACGATTTTCTCAGTGAACTGATTGACCTCGGCGAAAACGCAAAAAATGTGAAATACAACGAGAGCGCGTTTGAGAAATTCTCATCCGCTACACGCGATTTCAGCGAGCTTTCAATCTCCAATTCCAACTCCAACTATTAATCAATCAAGTCAAACGTCCCTGCGGTCGGAGCTTCCAACGGCACGGGCGTTTTGTTTATCAAAAAACACATACGCGGCAAGGTGATAATAACATTTTCGCCGTCATAATATTAGGGCGTGTTGACACTACGCCCAACGCGCGTCTTTTTGGCTGATTTTGCCCCGTTCGTCGTTAAAAATCCTTGACGGGCGATAGCCCGCCTGCGGATTTTTGCCTGGAGCGGAACAAAATCATCTCAAAAATCCGCACATTATCATAGTGTCAACACGCCCTAACACGAAGCAAACTGAAAGGATGATTTTGTCATGTTTAAAGAAATCAACCCCACCGAGCTTAATTTCAATCCCTTTTCCGCTATCGGCAAGCAGTGGATGCTCGTCACAGCGGGAGATGCTAACGCTGCCAACACCATGACCGCAAGCTGGGGCGGCGCAGGCGTGCTCTGGAACAAGAACGTAGTTACCTGCTACATCCGTCCGCAGCGTTATACACGAGAATTTATGGACGCCCAAGAGTATTTTTCTCTCAGCTTTCTGCCTGAGAAATACCGCAAGGAGCTGACCTACTGCGGCAGGGTAAGCGGACGCGATACCGACAAAATCGCACAGAGCGGGCTTACTTTATGCAAGGAATTTGAGGCTCCATGCATTGAGCAGGCTGACACTGTTCTGATATGCAAAAAGCTGTATGTGGATAAAATACAGCCGTCAAGCATTCTCAACCCCGAAATCGACGCGGCAAATTATCCCGACAAGGATTACCACATCGTTTACATCGCAGAAATCGTAAAGGCTCTCACAAAATAAAAAATTTGCAGCTTCACGGGCAAATTGTTATCCCGTGAAGCTGCAAATTTTATTCTTTCGGCTTTTTCTCAAATTTCCAGCATTGACCGTTCAGTGAAAGATTGTCGCGAACATCGTCAATACAATCATCTTCCTCATGATGCACGCAATCTGCACATTTAACCGCCATAAGATTTTTAAGCCGTCTGTCGTACTCCTCACGCGGCAGAACAGTCACATCCTCCTCATAAAACGAATCAATTTGAGATACATTTAAGTATTTGGTAATTACTTCTTCCTCAATTAAATAAGGGGCATTGCAATGCTCCAGGCTATAACATTTGACCTCAATAAATCTGTTAAAATTACCGTCAAGATATTCCGCAAACTCCGCAGGCGAATTAATGCCCTCAGGATATTTGCAGTATCCACAGTCCACACATAAAACTTTCATAAGATTACGCTTTCTCCTATTTTTTGCAAATAATAATTCGTCATTGCGCTTTGACCTCTGCATTATACCACATTTGCGTGAAGAAACAAGCCTTTTGCCGAAATCTTTAGGAATTCTTTAGATTATTTTTTACATTAGCCATCAGCAAATCCTTGACCCCGCTGTATCTTCTGCTTACAGGCTCGGGGACCTCCCCTCGGTCAATCATTTGCTCAAATTCCTCAAAAGTAACCCAAGCCGCGTCCACAGTTTCCCCCTTCTGCAAGGTAAGCTCAGATATATCTGCATCGCAAAAGTTGAGGTAAATGTCCATCAATGCTGTAGTTCCGGCATTAGTCATAAGAAATATCATATCTTCCGCCGTTCGCTCAATCCCGGTTTCTTCCCTCAATTCGCGTATTGCGGCGGTCAGAGAATCCTCGCCCGACACCGCCGAGCCGCCCGTCACCTCCCACATATCAGGATATGTTTCCTTCTTCGGGTCGCGCAGAGTGACCAGCAGCTTGCCCTGCGAATTAACAGTAAAAATCTCAACTGTGCGGTGATAAGTGCCTTTCGGCAAGTCTTCTCCGCGTACATGTTTTATTCCGAGAGGATTTCCCTCTCTGTCGAGCAAATCCCATAACTCCATAAACAAGCCCTCCTCAAAAATCCGCATAAAGCAAAAAAGATAATGCGCTGTTCCATATTAAAAAACAGCGCATTTTTAAATTCAAAGGGTGAGCAGAACTATAAGCCGAGTTCTGTCGTGAACGGTCATCTATCTCGACTGTACGTTGCCGCACAGCTCAAGCCATCTCCTAGGAACGCGGCGGGCAGCCGCATATGTTCCACCACGATGTTGCATCGGATAGGGTTTACAGGGCTATTCGGTTCCCCAATAGCCGGTGAGCTCTTACCTCGCCTTTCCACCCTTACCGGCGAAATGCCGGCGGTATATCTCTGTTGCACTTTCCCTAAGGTCACCCTCGGCGGCCGTTAGCCGTTATCCTGCCCTGTGATGCTCGGACTTTCCTCATGCAAAGCCCTTTCGGGCAAAGCACGCGACCGTTTATTCTGCTCATTTAATTATTTTACTCCAATTCGTCAATATTGTCAAATTAAATTTTTTATCTGTTAAATCATAATTTATATTGGGTGGTCAGGGGCGTTGCCCCCGAACCCCCACGATGGGCTCTGCCCCTCGACCGTGCCAAGAGGGCCTGCCCCCTTGGATTCCCATTGTAGGTGTCCTACTTTAGTGCTACTGTAAATTATGATTTACTGACATACTTTATTGCTTTTACTACTCAAAAATTTACTTTCAATTTTATTGCAATTGATGTGCGTTAATGTTATAATAAGAAGATAAAAATTTAAATCAATTGCTCTGTGGAAATAGAGTAATGTAACCCTTTTGAAAGGATTGAATTATCATGGCTCTTATTACACGCTCTATCAAGGGAACCCAGGACGTACTTCCGTCCGAAAGTCACAAGTGGCAGTATATCGAGGCAACCTGCCTTGAAACCGCCCGTCTGCACGGATATTCCGAAATCCGCACCCCTGTATTTGAGCATACCGAGCTTTTCACCCGCGGTGTGGGAGATACCACCGACGTCGTACAAAAAGAAATGTATACCTTTACCGACAAGGGCAACCGCTCACTCTCTCTCCGCCCCGAAATGACCGCGTCCGCCGTTCGCTCCGCTATTGAGCACGGTCTTATCAACGACGCTCTCCCGGTAAAGGATTGCTATATCGCCTCCTGCTACCGCGCAGAAAAGCCGCAGGCAGGGCGCATGCGTGAATTCCACCAGTTCGGCGTGGAGCTTTTCGGCGCACCCTCTCCCGCCGCCGACGCGGAAATCATCTCGCTTGCCAACGCAACCCTCACCGCGCTTGGCATTAAAAATTACACCCTCGAAATCAACTCAATAGGCTGTCCAACCTGCCGAGCGGAATATCACAAGGCACTCAAGGAGTATTTCAACGCTCACAGGGATCAGCTTTGCGAAACCTGCCTTGACCGCCTGGACAGAAACCCAATGCGCATCATAGACTGCAAGGTGCCGGGCTGTCACGAGGTTGCCAAGGACGCCCCCAGAATGCTCGATTACCT
This sequence comes from Bacillota bacterium, assembly GCA_029005175.1. Taxonomy (GTDB): domain Bacteria; phylum Bacillota; class Clostridia; order Oscillospirales; family Acutalibacteraceae; genus RUG762. Next base: position 564 of record JAQXFQ010000050.1, on the reverse strand, counting down.
TTGCGACGACTGCCGCGCTCACTTCGACAGCGTAAAGAAATATCTCGACGCAATGGGCATTGCATACACAGTCAATCCCTCAATCGTGCGCGGTCTGGACTACTACACCCGCACGGTGTTTGAATTTATCTCAAACGACCTCGGCGCGCAGTCAACTATATGCGGCGGCGGTCGTTATGACGGACTTTTCAAGCAGCTCGGCGGACCCGACACTCCCTCTCTCGGCTTCGGCATGGGTCTGGAGCGTGTAATGCTGGTAATGGAGGCTCAGGGCTGTGAATTCCCCGCACCCGAAAAGACTATGGTGTATCTCGCACCGATGGGCGAAGCTGCCGTTGTCAAGTGCATGGAGCTTTGCGCCAAGCTGCGTGAGGAGGGTTTCTCGGCTCAGACTGACCTGAACAACCGCTCAGTCAAGGCTCAGATGAAATATGCCAACAAGCTGGGGGCAAAATACACCGTTGTAATCGGCGACAGCGAGCTGGAATCCGGCATCGTCAGGCTGAAGAACATGGCAACAGGCGAGCAGACAGAGGTTACAATGGACACGGGCATTATCGAAAC
>JAQXFQ010000049.1 GCA_029005175.1 Bacillota bacterium | reverse complement strand
CACACTCGCATTTATTCAAATTTCACACCGCTCTCGCGAGTGCTATAATAATATACCACACACTTTTATGTTTGTCAAGTAAAAATTAAAAAAAATTTAATTGCAATAGTAAAAACTCAAATTTCAAAGTAAATGCACGGTAAAAAAACAGATGCTGTGTTTAGGGATTGTTTGAAATTTAAATATTTTTTCATACGACTCCGCTTTTATTCTATTTATATTGCAAAACAAAAAAACTGTGCTATACTATAAAATAGTGAATTTACATTCACAAAAACAACATTAGGAGGTAATATTATCATGTTCAGATTTACATTACCGCGCGACCTTTATCACGGTGAAAACGCACTTGAATCACTTAAAACGCTCAAAGGCTCAAAGGCTATCGTTGTTGTTGGCGGCGGCAGCATGAAGCGTTTTGGATTTCTCGATAAGGTTGTAGATTATCTCAAGGAAGCAGGCATGGAGGTTCGGCTTTTTGAAGGTGTTGAACCTGATCCGTCTGTTGAAACTGTTATGAAAGGCGCCGCAGCAATGACTGAATTCCAGCCTGACTGGATCGTTGCAATCGGCGGTGGCTCTCCTATTGACGCAGCTAAGGCTATGTGGGCGTTTTATGAATATCCCGAAGTCACGTTTGAGCAGCTCTGCACTCCGTTCAGCTTTCCGACTCTCCGCACCAAGGCAAAATTCTGCGCCATTCCCTCAACCTCGGGCACAGCTACTGAAGTTACAGCTTTCTCGGTAATCACCGACTATCAAAAGGGTGTAAAATATCCGCTGGCTGACTTCAACATCACCCCTGACATTGCGATCGTTGACCCGTCTCTCGCCGAGACAATGCCCAAGAAGCTTACCGCTCACACAGGTATGGACGCTATGACCCACGCAATTGAGGCTTATGTTTCCACGCTTCACTGCGATTACACAGATGCTCTCGCTCTGCACGCTATCAAGATGATCAGCAATGACCTCATTGACAGCTACAACGGCGACATGGCTGCAAGAGGCAGAATGCACAATGCGCAGTGCCTTGCAGGTATGGCTTTCTCCAATGCTCTGCTCGGTATCGTCCACTCGATGGCTCACAAGACAGGCGCAGCATACTCCGGCGGACATATCGTACACGGCTGTGCAAACGCAATGTACCTGCCCAAGGTAATCAAGTACAATTCTGCTGAACCCGCAGCAGCCGAGAGATACATTCAGATTTCTAAATTTCTCGGTCTTGAACCGACGGTTGACGCTCTCATTGAACACATCAAATCAATGAATAAGGCTCTTGACATTCCCACATGCATAAAGGATTACGAGGGCGGTATCATAGACGAGAAAGAATTCCTCGACAAGCTTCCCACTGTTGCTGAACTTGCCGTAGGCGACGCTTGCACAGGTTCAAATCCAAGAGCTATAACTCCCGCTCAGATGGAAAAACTTCTCACATGCTGCTTCTATGATCAGGAAGTTGATTTCTAATCTTTAGTTTTTGCCAGAAAAGTTAATCAATATAAAAACGGAAATCAAAGCGATTTTTTAATGGTTGCTTTGATTTCCGCTTTTCATATTGAGTTTTTCATTGCGCACCTACAGCGGTTAGGTAAACTCTGTCGTAACCGTTTATATAATCTTCAATGGTTCTGTACACACTGACATCCGGCTTTACACCATCATATTCATTATCCTGACGCTGCCTGAGGGATTTGCATTCATCAAATTTTACCGTTGAATATGAAAGCACGCAGCCTGTTCCGCACAGAGTAAATGATTTAACGGTGGTATATCCGCCAATTGCACCCGAAGTTTCACTGCCTACAAACTTCGCGCCGTATGTTGAATAAAGATACTCACAAGCTGATATTGCTGCGGAAAAGGTTACATCATCAATCAGCACCAGAATCTCTTTATCCTTAAGATAATCCTCATATTTTATGAATTCGCTGTAGAACATATCATAGTAGCCTCCTGTGTTTATGCGTAGGTCTATGACCACCTTGTCAAATTTGCTGTCATTTGTTTTCATATCATCAAACATTTCCGCCGCAAATTCGGAGAATACGGGATACATTGCTGCATCAGCTTCGCTGTATTCGTCCTCTTTATTGTATACATACAGAGAGCCGTAATAGTTATTCCTGTCAATGAAGCTATTGAACTGAAAATAATATGCTCTGTTTTCCTCATCAAGATTATGCCAATAAAAACTTGTCTGACCATCGGGAATTGAATTTGTAAATGAAGCAGATTTATATTTCTGATATATACTAACAATATTATACTCTCCGTTTACATAAGCATTGTAGCTTGCGATTTTAACTTCTGTTGTGCCATCCGGCGTTTCAATCACAGCAGATGTCGCGTCATCATCGGCAATTCCGGCATAAACCAACAAGTCGTGACTTATAGGGGTAGAATATAGCTTTGCATACAAAAACTGCTCATTCTCATATGAATATGTTTTGCTATATGCCCCAAAAATTTCGCTGACGGCGTGACCGTTTACCGAAACAAGCTCCTTTCCGATTAAATCTGAATATTCTTCAATGGCGGCTATGATGTAAAACCTGCCGTCAATATATTCCAGCATAACCGGAACATATTCGTTTTTCAGATACGGACAGGTCATACTTGTGTGCCCGTTCTCAATCTGCGCCATTATCTCCATTATGCTGTAATAAATATCATTGTCAGTCATATTTTCAGACTGAACCTTCTCTTTCAGTTCATCAAGCTGAGACATCCAATCGTTCTCCGAGATAAATTCAAACTCACCCGCTGCCACAACAGGATATTGAT
>JAQXFQ010000048.1 GCA_029005175.1 Bacillota bacterium | reverse complement strand
GTACAAAAATTTCAAAATTGATATAAAAGTGTAAATGTGCCGCTATGTAATATAGCACGATAAATGATAATTTAGCAGAGAACTAAAGTAGGACACCTACAATGGGAATCCAAGGGGACTGGTCCTCTTGGCGGGTCCAGGGCAGCGCCTTGGTGGGGGTGTGGGGGCAAAGCCACCACAAAACTAAAGTGTAAGAGAAACTTGCAATAGGAAAATGCACCCATGCGAAGCCCCTAAAAAACTAACGAGAAAATCGAAGATTTGCGAGTGGACGTCACGCAGCTAAATTATGATTTATTTGTGTATTAATTTCAAAGTTAATGTATTGAAATCTGAGCCGATATATGAGAAAATAATTGTATGCAAAGGAGTGTAGAATTATGAAAAATATATTGGTAACAGGTGCGGGCGGCGGCATGGGAAGTGCCACATGCCGGCTGCTTATTGAAAAGGGTTATAATGTGTGGGGGCTTGACCGCCGTCAGAAAGATAACATCGACCGACTGCATTTCATTCAGACCGACATCACCGATGAATCCGCCGTTTCCGCAGCATTTGAACAGGTAGCCGGGCAGACTGACCGCCTCGACGCAGTGATTCATATGGCGGGACTGTACGACCTCAATTCCCTTATTGAAATGTCCGAGCAGGAGTTTATCAACATATTCAATGTAAATCTCTTCGGCGTGTACCGCATCAACCGCATTTTTATGCCGCTTATCAAAGACGGCAGCCGAATTATCATCACATCCAGCGAGCTTGCGCCTCTCGACCCGCTGCCCTTCACGGGAATTTATGCCGTGACCAAGGCGGCGCTGGAAAAATACGCATTCTCGCTGCGTATGGAGCTGAACCTGCTGGGCGTGAGCGTGTCGGTGATACGTCCCGGCGCGGTAAAGACGGATTTGCTTTCGGTTTCTACCCGCGCGCTGGATTCGTTTTGCAAAAAGACTCAGCTTTATCAGTGCAACGCCAAACGATTCAAGAAAATAGTTGACAGCGTTGAGGCGAAAAACATACCTGCGCAATCCATAGCGAAAATAGCATACAAGGCAATGACCGCGCGCAGACCCAAGTATGTCTACAGCGTTAACCGCAACCCGCTGCTAAGGCTCTTGAATATTCTTCCCGACAGAATTCAGGTGGCAATCATTAAAATGATACTGAAATAACGGCAGAAAAACAGCCTATGGCGCAAAACCATAGGCTGTTTAAAATTATATTATATCTCGCAGATTAAAATTACTTAACTTCAACTGTCCAGCCGAATTCATCCTCGCACTTGCCGAACTGCATGCCTGTGAGCTTGTCATAGAGCTTCTGGGAAATTTCGCCGATCTCGCCGTTGTTGATGGTCATAACGGTGTCGCCATACTTCAACTCGCCGACAGGTGATATAACTGCGGCTGTACCTGTGCCGAACATTTCCTTAAACTGACCGTTCTTGTTAGCCTCGATAAGCTCGTCAACGGTGATAAGTCTCTCGGAAACCGTGTAGCCCATTGTCTTGAGTACCTCGATGGCAGACTTTCTGGTGATGCCGGGGAGAATAGAGCCGCGGAGCATGGGAGTGACAACCTCGTCGCCGAGTACGAAGAATACATTCATCGCGCCGACTTCCTCGATGTACTTGCGCTCTACGCCGTCCAGCCAAAGAACCTGGCTGTAGCCCTGCTCGGCCGCGACATCCTGAGCCTTCATGGATGCGGCGTAGTTGCCGCCTGTCTTTGCGTAGCCTGTGCCGCCGATTACCGCGCGGACATACTTGGTTTCAACGTAAATTTTAACGGGAGCAAGACCGCCTGCATAGTAAGAGCCGGACGGGCTCATGATAATAATGAACTTGTAATTAGTGGATGTATGTGCGCCCAGTGCGTCCTCTGTGCCGATGATGAAGGGGCGGATGTAGAGTGATGCGCCGTCTGTGTGGGGCACCCAGTCTCTATCAATGTCAACCAGCATTTCCAGAGCCTTTTCCGCAAGCTCTTCGTCGATAAGCGGTATGCTGATACGGTCGCAGGAACTGTTAAGACGCTTGAAATTTTCATCGGGGCGGAAAAGGCGGATTTTGCCGTCAACGCCGCGATAAGCCTTCATGCCCTCAAATACCTCCTGACTGTAGTGCAGGCACATGCAGGCAGGTGTGAGGTCGAGCGGACCGTAGGGAACGATTCTGGGGTCATGCCAGTGACCTTCGCTGTAGTCCATGACGAACATATGGTCGGTAAAAATCTTGCCAAAGCCGAGCTTTGTTTCATCTGTCGGCTTCTCCTTGGGATTGGTTGTAAGCTGAACTTTAATTTCTTCCATCTTAAATTACACTCCTCTAACCAAATATCGAAATTATAAAATAACCTAAAAGATAAATTACAGTAATTGGCTGTTTAGCTTAAATTATATCACTCAAACAACAGTTTTGCAAGGCTTTTGACAAAGAAATGCAAATTTCTCGGAATAAGATTTTTCGGTGTCACAAATTCAAAAATTTTACAGCGGG
>JAQXFQ010000047.1 GCA_029005175.1 Bacillota bacterium | reverse complement strand
GCGCCGCATACGCAGTCGTAAATCTTGTCGCCCGCGTCAACCTTGAGCAGGTGCAGCTTCTTGGAATTAGGGTGATTTTCTATTGAAACAATTTGCGCGATAACTACATTGCTTGTGTTTTCGCCGTAATGATAAACTTCCTCAACCTCTGCGGTGGAAAGTGTAAATCTGTGAATAAGTGCGTCGATGTCGAAACCGTCGAGGTCAACGAAATCGCGAATCCAGTTCATTGATACCAGCACAGTTATTACCTCCCTTTAAATTAAAGACTTTCAAACTGGGAAAGTGACTTGAGATTGCCGCTGTTGAAGGTGCGGATGTCCTTGACGCCGTACTTCATCATGGCAAGTCGTGTGAGACCCAGACCAAAAGCAAAGCCGGTGTATTCCTCGGGGTCGATTCCGCCGGCGGTGAGTACATTCGGGTGTATCATGCCGCAGGGGCAAAGCTCCAGCCAGCCGGAATTTTTGCAGGAGGGGCAGCCTGTGCCGCCGCAGACCTGACAGCTTATGTCAAGCTCAAAGCCCGGTTCAACGAAGGGGAAGAATCCGGGGCGCAGGCGAACCTGAACATCGCGCTGGAACACCTCTGAGAGCATGGTTTTCATAAAGTAAATGAGGTTTGATATGGAAATATCCTTGTCAATCATGATGCCTTCCATCTGGAAGAATGTGTTCTCGTGGCAGGCGTCGATAGCCTCGTTGCGGAAGCATCTGCCCGGGAAGATGGCGCGGAGAGGCGCGCCGTACTTGCGCATAATTGCGTTCTGCGCGGCAGATGTGTGTGTCTTGAGGAGCTGCCCGTTGTCGAGATAATAGGTATCCTGCATATCTCTGGCGGGGTGGTGCTTGGGAATGTTCAAAGCCTCAAAGCAGTGATAGTCGTCCACTATTTCATCGTAATCCTCAATAGTAAAGCCCATGGCGGCGAAAATATCCTCAACCTCCCTCTGAATAAGCGTGATCGGGTGATATGAGCCTGTATCCACGCTCGAAGGCATGGTGACATCGTAGCGCTCTGCGCTGTTGATGAGAGCCTCAAGCTCTTTCTTTTCTATTTCGGCGGCGAGGTCAGCCAGCTTGCCCTCGACATCCTTTTTGAGCAGGTTGATTTTCTGACCGAATTCCTTTTTCTGCTCGGGGGCGGCGGATTTCAGATCCTTCATAAGCTCCGAAATTTCACCCTTCTTGCCCAAAAAGGCAACGCGCAGCTTTTCGACTGCGGCGGAATCCGTTGCGGCTTTTGCAGCTTCGGTGAAGCTTTCAATAATTCCTGCAATTTTTTTCTCCATTGCGGTAATTCCTCCCTAAAAATTTTAAATGGCGTAAATTTAATTCGGGCAAAAAAATAAAGACCCCGTCCACATGGGACGAAATCTCTTCGCGGTACCACCCAAATTCGGAATATTTTTATAATTAGAAAATATTCCCTCATCAGCTCCCGATAATGCTGGGAAAGCAGACTGCCCTCATATTGAAAAAATAAGTCGAACAGCCGGCTCCGATACCGAAATTCACCGCGAATATGTCCGAGAATGCTCACAGCCGCCGACATTCTCTCTCTGAGGGGCATTGTTCATTCGCAATTACTGAAGTATCATCTGCGCCATTAACAAATATTTATTGCTTAACAGTAATTCTAACAGATATATCAGCAAAAATCAAGTGTTTTTTGTGTTTTTAAGATTATTTATGCTGATGCTGAGAATATTAAATATTATGTTACAAAAAAACACTTGATATGTTAATGGCAAGATAATATAATAACAATATCAGCCGATACAGATATCATCGGTGAAAAGGAGTCTGAATATTATGGAAATAAATCTTACATCAAAGAATTTTGAAAGCGTCGTTATGGGCAGCGAAATCCCTGTACTTATAGATTTTTGGGCGGAGTGGTGCGGTCCGTGCATGATGCTTTCGCCAATAGTCGCCGAAATTGCGGAAGAAAATGACGAGCTGCTCGTCTGCAAGGTCAATGTCGACGAAGAACAGGAGCTTGCCGTTGCTTTTGGAATTGAAAGTATTCCCGCACTTTTTGTGATAAAAGACGGAAAAATAGTAAACCAGACTGTAGGGTATCACAGCAAGGAGGATATACTGGCACTGGTGGGGGAAAATTAAATGAAAATCAGATTTAATGAAGATCAGGAAATAGTCAGGAGGGTGCAGGAAGGATTGAAAGCAAAGGGCGGATATTGTCCCTGCGTTCTGACCAAAAACGAGGATACCAAATGTATGTGCAAGCAGTTCCGAGAGCAGATAGCCGACCCGAATTTTGAGGGCTACTGCCACTGTATGCTTTATTATAAAGAAAAATAATTTTGAATATCGCAAAAAAAGCAGGTGTAAATGTTAAATTACATCTGTTTTTTTGTCGTATTTTTTTATTACTCTTGAATTGTTTTAAGCATTATGCTATTATATTTTTGTATAAGTTTACAAATATTGAGGAGGATAAAATCAATATGCCTGTTAAAATAATTCGCGGCGACATAACTAAGCTGCATGTTGATGCCGTGGTCAACGCCGCAAATTCTTCGCTGCTCGGCGGCGGGGGAGTGGACGGCTGCATTCACCGCGCGGCCGGCAGGGAATTGCTGGATGAATGTCGTCTGCTGGGCGGCTGCAAGACCGGCGACGCTAAAATCACAAAGGGCTACAATATGCCCTGCAAATACATCATTCATACAGTCGGACCTGTGTGGCGCGGCGGACATAATAACGAGCCGGAGCTGCTCGCATCCTGCTATCGCAAATCGCTGGAGCTGGCTGCAGAACACGACTGCACCTCGATAGCCTTCCCTCTGATTTCCTCGGGAGTTTACGGTTACCCCAAGGACAAGGCGATTCGGGTGGCTATGGATACAGTTAAGGAATATATTTTCAGTCATGATGATATAGATGTTTATATAGTTGTTTACAACCGCGACAGGTTTGAAATAGACGAAAAATTATACAGCGATGTAAATGAATATATCAATGCAAATCTCCCCGAAATGTATTCCGGTTCGATAACTGAGCAGGAACCGCGCATGAATCGGGATATTCCTGATGATTTTGATGATTATTACGATGTTATGTCGATATTTTCAGACAGAGAGGCTTCTGTTTCTGAACCGTTATCGTCAGTTCAGGAATATTCAACAGAGAAAATATCGTTTGACGATTCGCTGGAAAGCATGCTTGACAATATGGACGAGAGCTTTTCGGATGCACTGCTTCACATTATCGACAGCAAGGGCATGACCGACGTACAGTGCTACAAAAAGGCAAATATCAGCCGCAAGCATTTCTCCAAAATACGCAGTGATGTAAATTATCGCCCGGGCAAATCTACCGTGATAGCATTTGCGATTGCGCTGGAACTGAATTTGGACGAAACGCAGTCGCTGCTCAGAACAGCGGGATTTGCGCTGTCGCACAGCAATAAATTTGATATTATCATAGAGTATTTTATTATCCACGGCACTTACGATATATTTCAGATAAACGAAACGCTCTTTAAATTCGGTCAGGCAACCATCGGGGGATAATTTGTCGCTTGACGAGCGACCAAACGCAATATTCTTTTATGTATAATATATTTGCAATTGAGTTTGCAAATATATTGAAGAAAGAAGAATGTTGTTTATGAATAAGAATCTCACAGAAGTTGTATTTATTCTCGACCGCAGCGGTTCTATGAGTGGTCTGGAGAAGGACACCATAGGTGGCTTTAATTCCATGCTTGAAAAACAGAAAATCGAAAAGGGAAAGGTGCTTATTTCTACCGTGCTTTTCGATAATGAAATGGAGATTTTGCACGACAGGATTTTGCTTGAAAATGTAAAGCCTATGACCGACAAGGATTATTTTGTTTGTGGCTCTACGGCATTGCTTGATGCTGTGGGAGAGACGATAAAGCGTATCAAAAATATACAAAAATATGCACGTGATGAGGATAAACCGGCTCGCACCTTGGTTATTATAACCACCGACGGCGAGGAGAATTCCAGCAGGCATTATTCATATGACGATATAAAGGAACTGGTGCAGCGACAGAAGGAGCTTTTTGACTGGGAGTTTATATTCACAGGCGCGAATATTGATGCCATATCTGCCGCCTCGAAAATCGGAATAAGTGCTGACCGCGCAGTGAATTACAGGTGTGATGCGCGGGGAATCCGGCAGAATTTTGACACTTATTATGATATTATTGAAATGTTTTCCGAATGCGACATGCTTCAGGAGGATTGTTTGGCTGATATTTCTGATGACTATGAATCCCGCAGGTAATTTTTTACAATTTTTCATATGAATTTATAAAAAACCTCTTGACAAATAATAAATAATGATTTAAAATATCTAAAGTAATAGTAATCATTACTGATTATTAAAGGAGGTTTACACATGGACACCAAAGCTTTGTATAATATTGAGTACGGTCTGTATGTTATTACCACTAATTGCAACGGCAAGGACAGCGGATGCATTATAAACACCTGCGGTCAGGTCACTTCTTCACCCGCACGCATTTCCGTGGCAGTCAATAAACAGAACTTCACTCACGATCAGATCATGTCTCAGGGTAGCTTTACTGTCAGCATTCTGACGCAATCCGCTCCTTTCGCTCTTTTTGAGAGATTCGGATTCCACAGCAGCAAGGATTATGATAAATTTACAGGTCATAATGATATTGCCAGAGCCGAAAACGGCGCATATTACCTCACTCAGCATGCGAACGCGATGATAAGCGGCAGAGTTATTTCAACAGGTGACTTGGGTACGCATACAATGTTCATAGCAGATGTCACCGACTGCAAGGTACTGAATTCCGAGCCGTCGCTCACATATTCCTACTATCACAATTATATCAAGCCGAAGCCAAAAGCTGCCGAGAAAAATGTTGCCGGCTACAGATGTAAAATCTGCGGATATATCTATGAGGGAGAAACCTTGCCCGCCGATTTCATCTGTCCGCTCTGCAAGCACGGCGCGGCTGATTTTGAAAAAATTGTAACCGACAGCGTTAATGCTGATAATAAAGTTAAAGGAGACATATCTATGGATTTAAAAGGAACAAAAACAGAAGCTAATTTGCTCGCCGCATTCTCGGGCGAAAGCCAGGCGCGCAACAAGTACACATACTTCGCCAGCGTTGCAAAGAAAGAGGGCTATGAACAGATAGCCGCCATCTTCCTCCAGACTGCCGAAAATGAGAAAGAGCACGCAAAGATGTGGTTTAAGGCACTTGGCGAGCTTGGCGATACAGCGCAGAATCTCGCAGCTGCCGCTGAGGGCGAGAATTACGAATGGACCGATATGTATGCAACCTTTGCCAAGGAAGCAGAGGAAGAGGGCTTTACCGAGCTTGCAGCCAAATTCCGCATGGTGGGCGCAATCGAAAAGGCTCATGAAGAAAGATACCGCAGATTGCTCAGCAATGTTGATATGCAGGCTGTGTTTGAGAAGTCAGAGGAAACCATGTGGGAATGCCGCAACTGCGGTCACCTTGTAATCGGCAAAAAGGCTCCGCAGGTCTGCCCTGTATGCAATCATCCGCAGAGCTTCTTTGAGGTCAGAAAAGAGAACTATTAAGGTACTGCCTTTAATTGAACATGTAAAATAAAAACTACTCGGATTTTTTGATATTGAAAATCCGAGTAGTTAATTTTTTGCGAAAACTTATTCTGCAAGTCCGATAACCAAGAAGAAAATATTTATAAGTAATGCAACTACGCTGGTGATTATACCTGCTGTTGATACGCCCGTGGGACGTGTACCGTCATTGGTGGACTTAGAAACTATACCGAATATAAGTCCCAGTATAGCCGGAATAAATGTGCAGCAGGTGCAGATTCCCGTTATACCGAGGATAAGCGATGCTATAGCAAAGCCGTCAGTCTGATTCTGAGCGTTCACCATGGCAGGATTGACCGGTGTGTATTGATAGTATCCTGAAGAGTAGGTATGATCCTGCTGCGGCTGATACCCCTGAGCGTTGGGCTGATAGGGATTCTGCTGCGGCTGATACCCCTGAGCGTTGGGCTGATAGGGATTCTGCTGCGGCTGGTACCCTTGAGCGTTGGGCTGGTAGGGATTCTGCTGCGGTACTTCGGTTTGAACCGGCTGCTGACCGAAAGTATAAGCCGGCGGTGTGTCAGTCTGAGCTGTGGTAACATCAGCATTAACAGGTGCAGCGTCAAAGACGGGAGCCTGCGGAATTTCAACCTGAGGCGGCTGATAATCAAAAGCCGGCTGAGGATTGCCTGAATCGGGAACAGGCGGTGTTACAGGCTCGTTGTTCAGATTGGAATTGAAATCGTCATTCATTTAAAAACCTCCGCAAATTAGCCGATATGGCTCATAATGAAACCGTAGAGAGAATCCATCAGCATTTCAACAGTTTCCTCATCGTACGCGTTTGAAAGAACTTCGCGGAGAACTTCGGGATTGGAAAAAACATATGCAAAATATGCAATCCACGCAATTGAGAAGAGCACGCCGAGAATAAGACCGATCCAAGAAACGACCGATTTTTTATTGCGAATTACGCCGATAAGACCGAGAATCGCAGAAGGAATTGTGGAGAAGAATGCGCATCCGCAGCAGCCTATGGCGCTGAGTACGATTGAGATGATACCGAGTGCCAGACTCTTATTTTTATTTTCCTGTGGCACAGGCTGATAGGGGTACTGGGGAGCATACTGTCCCTGCGGAGGAACGGGAGGTATACCCTGCGGAGGAACGGGAGGGGTAGCCTGCGGAGGCGTCTGAGGCTGATAATTGTTGAAATTAGTGTAGCCGTTAGGATTTGGGTTCTGGTTAGGAGTTTGATTGTTGTTGTCCATTTTTTGATTCCTTTCGTAAAAAAATTATAATTAAAAATCAGAGCCAATAAACTCTGTTGAAATTATAGCATTATTTTAAATATTTGTAAATATTAAATTTGTGAATATTTGTAAAAGAGACGATAAATTTGCTTTAAGGATGCACTACATAGTTTTTTTCACAGGCTTTTTTATATTTTTTCTACCGTTCTGAACTGTTACACATGTTTTTTTGGGACGCAAATTTTTTGTCGACAGACTATTTACATTTTTATGCAAATACTATATAATATACTCTATCTGAATTATTTTACTACAATCACAAAGAAAGGCAGATTATAAATTATGCTGCAATTTGAAGAGTTAATGCTTGTATTACGCAATCTGGAACCCGAGCTTAATGAGCTTAAAGAGGCTTTGGGGTATGATAAATTAAAATCCGAAATAGCCGAGCTTGAAAAGCAGGCTGCTGCGGCTGATTTCTGGGATGATATGGAAAATTCACAGAAGGTTCTCAAGAAAACCAGCCTTCTCAAGGGCAAAGTGAATTCCTTTGACGCGCTTTATTCAAAATATGAGGATTCTATGACATTGGTCGAACTGGGCAACGAGGAGGGCGAGCTTGAATTGTACGATGAAGCCGCCGCCGAGGTTGAGAATGTCAAAAAAATGCTCGAGGAGCTGCGCCTCACTACACTGCTCACAGGCGAATACGATGCCAACAACGCCATACTCACCTTCCATGCCGGAGCGGGCGGCACAGAGGCTCAGGACTGGGCTGAAATGCTCTTCCGCATGTACAACCGCTGGGGCGAACGTCATGGCTTCAAGGTCAAAACCCTGGATTATCTCGACGGCGATGAAGCAGGTCTGAAAAGCGCGTCGGTGCTTATCGAGGGCACTAATGCATACGGCTATCTTAAATGTGAAATGGGCGTTCACCGGCTTGTCAGAATTTCGCCCTTTGATTCTTCCGGACGCCGTCATACCTCGTTTGCTTCACTCGAGGTCATGCCCGAGATTGACGACGATGTTGAGGTGGAAATCCGACCCGAGGATTTGCATATTGATACCTATCGTTCGAGCGGCGCAGGCGGTCAGCACGTCAATAAGACCGACTCGGCTGTGCGTATCACTCACATTCCCACAGGCATAGTGTGCGCATGTCAGAATGAACGCAGTCAGGTTCAGAATAAGGCCGTGGCTATGAAGATGCTGAAATCAAAGCTCATGGAGATAAAAGAGCGTGAGAACCTCGAAAAAATCGAGGACATCAAGGGAGTTCAGAAGGAAATTGCATGGGGCAGCCAGATACGTTCCTATGTATTTATGCCCTACACACTTGCCAAGGATCACCGCACAGGCTATGAAATGGGCAATATCGCCGCAGTTATGGATGGAGATATTGACGGCTTCATCAATGCATACCTCAAGGCGCAGAGTTTAAATGCTCTCGGCAACTTTGAATAATCCCAAAGTATAAGGGTGGTCGCAGAAATGTATTTTTATTTTGGTGAAATAGCAGCTTTGGCTGTATGCTGGCTCTTTTACTGCGAATTCCGATGGGTACTTGAGCGAAAAATGCATAAGGTGTGCAGCAACGAATTTATTTCCAAAAGGTGCGTCACATTTTCCGATAAGCTTTTTTTCACGCCTGTGAGCGGCAAGGTGAATTTTGGTCTGCTGTATTATATTAATATAGTCATGTTTTTTGCTGTTTTGATACTGTCGCTGTTACACCTGATTTTGGGATGGTCAACATGGTTTCAGCCGTTTATCCGGATAGTTACCACTGTGTTTATGATTATTCTTGGGTTTACGGGTGCGGCATGCTCGGCGGGCAGCTCGGACGAAATTTGTACTGAAAGAAATATAGCAGATAAGAAGCAGATAAGAATGATCCAGATCGGTGTTTTTGCTTCGGAAATCATTGTCGTGCTGATGTACCTCTATATAGCTTGGGTTTACATCCCTTGAAATTGTGTGACTTCGGTTTAAAAAGCTTTTGATAATTTGCATAATATTTTTTTCAAACCGCTTTACTTTTTTATTCTGATTGTGTTATAATTAAACCAAATTAAAAATATTTGGAGGTTTTTGCTGTGAATGTAAAAAAACCCTTTAAGTCATATAGGGGTGACGGAAAGTTTGCATATGCATGTTATTCCCTTAGTGACAGTGAGTATGTTTTTCCGCTTCTGCTCAAGCTTAATAATGACAGATACCGCATAAGATACGATGAGGGCGTTCAGGATGATATTGAAGTCGATGCGCTGCGCAGGCACAATATCCGCAATTGCGAGATTTTTCTTGCTTTTATCTCACAAAAGGCTCTGATGTCAACTTATTTTCTCAATCAGATAGAAAAAGCAAAAGAGTACAATGTTAATATTTATGTAGTATATCTTGATGGCAATGAAACCGTGAGCCAGGCCTCAAAGTTTTTTGATGAAGGGGTAAAGAGTGTCCGTGTTGATGAGTGCGATGACGATTTACTGTATGGAATACTTACTCAGCTTTTGACGGAATGCAGAGAGCCTGAATCAATCAAGGAACGTGTGTACACATATGACGAGCTGCTGGACGAGGTTTATCCCGAACAGGAAAACATGAGCCGTGATACGTTTGATACGGTTGTTCAGAGTGACAGTAAAAAGATAGAGGCGTCAGCAGCGTCTGCGGAGGATGCCGCAAAGATGGCAAGGCTTCAGAGACACCAAAAGAATGTCGCTTCGTTTGTCAATGCGCTGCTGGTTCTCGCTGTAATGCTTGCAATTGCTTTTGTTATTTATTATTTCTTCGGAAGCCAAATCAAAGAACTGCTATTCCCGGAGGAAGAAATTTATTACACTTCCACAATAAAAAATATTCTGAATATAGATTTTTCAAAATTACCATATTAATTTTATCAGGTGCATTTACAATGTAAGTGCACCTGATTTTTTTAACAAAATATACTCTCAATATATTTGTCGGATGAGCGCGGCGAGTAAATAAAGCGATCCATATGACTGCCCGAAAAGAAATATTTTGGCGGCTGGGGAGAGGTATCTGCCCTGAATGTATCTACCAGCACCAGCTTGATTTTCATTCTTTCGGGAATTATGCTCTTGATGTAAACGCTGGCGGCGCACCCCGCCTCTACTCCGTCGCGTCTTTCTGCCAATCCCGCAAGGTTTGGCATGATCTCAACAAATATTCCGTATTCCTCCACCGAGCGGACAATTCCAGTTACGGTTTCACCTACATTAAAAAGCGCCGCATTTTCAGCCCATGTGCCTAATAGCTCGCGGTGGCTCAGTGAGATTCTTCCGTCGCTTTCCTTTTGACGTACTACCGCGCGGATGTCCATTCCGACAGTGAACCGATCGGACGGGTGGGATATGCGGGATACCGACATTGTGTCAATGCTCATAAGCGACGGAATACCGCATCCAATGTCGATAAACGCGCCGAACGGCTCGAGGTGGGTCACCCGACCGTCGATAACATCGCCGCAGCGCAGACCGGATATGTATTCATCCATGCACTGCTGCTGAACGGCGCGGCGGGATAAGGTCGCATAAGGGCGACCGTGGCGATCGGAGGAAATTTTATCAATAACGAAGCTCACCGGTTTGCCCACGCGTGAGATTACCGCGATGTCGCGGGTAGTGCCTTCCGATATTCCCAGTGCGCCTTCCTCGCGGGGAATTATGCCTTTCATGCAGCCTAAATCCACAATGAGATTGTGTCGGCTGTCGCATACAATTGCTTTTGCCTCGAGTATCTGCCTGCTCTCCATGGCTGAGGTGAGAGACAATGCGTTAGCCTTGAAATCGATATTTTTCTGAGTATTCAGTAATTTTCCTTCAGGTTTAAATCTGGTCATCTTTTGCTCTGCCTTCCATGGAAACGTGATTTTTCAGCGTTTCCTTATTTTTCTGTCCTGAAATATATATGTTAAAAATTCGGCATGTATGATTGTAAAATATTGTCACATTCAGGCTGAAGAAGCTTATAGAAATATTTTTATTTTCCTCCGACATATTTTGACCGTAAAGTCTATAAAGATTATAATATAATTACTTGCGGCGCATGAAAAAGCGGACAGAGGTGAGAGACTTGAAGCAGACTGTATATGTAGATGTGTTGCTTGCGGTGAATTTTTTTATCAATTATTTTCTTATATTATCGGCGGGCAAGATTATGCGCCGAGAGGTGAGCCGAACCAGAATATGTCTGGCGGCGGCATTTGGCGCGGTAACGGCGCTGTCGATATTTCTGCCGCAGATGGGAGTGATTTCGGGTAGTCTGTTTAAGCTGGCCGTTTCGGCTGTTATGGTGTTGATTGCCTTTAAATGGCAGTCTGCCCGCATTTTCTGGCGATATTTTCTTGTGATGTGCGCGGTGGCTTTCGGCTTTGGAGGCACGATGTTTGCTATATGGCTGATGATTGCACCGAGGGGAATGTATTTTCGCAACGGGGTTACATATTTTAATGTTCCGCCTGAGTTTATCGTGGTTGTTACGATACTTTGTTATACAGTGATTACACTTGCGGGACGAATATGCGGCAGCCGGGAAAGGAAATCTGCGCGTTACAATGTAACAGTATGCGGCAACGGTCATGCTGTTGCGCTGAGCTTGGTGGGGGATACCGGGAATATGCTGAGCGAGCCTTTTTCCGGGTATCCTGTGATAGTCGCGAAACGAAACTCTGTGCGAAAAATTCTTCCCGATGATTTTGAAAACTTTACCTCTGATTTTCATACAAAATCCAATCCCGAGCATCCGCCTAATTGTCGGGTCATACCTTATTCCTCAGTAGGCGGCAGCGGTATTCTGACAGCGTTTTTGCCGGACAAAATCAGATTGATGCAGGACGGCGGCACTTGCGAGATAGAAAAATGCTACATCGCCGTGTCTGACAGCCTTGACTGCGAGGAATACGACGGAATTATCAACCCATCGGTTTTTGAAAAATAATGGATAGACAGAAAAGGAATGCTGCGAAATGAATTTTTTTATAAAAATTAAGAGTCTTATAGAAAATCTGAAGCTTAAAATTACCCAAATGCTTGCTCCAAAGGGCGGCGTGCATTACATCAACGGGCCTGAAACTCTTCCTCCTCCGCTCAACGCAGAGGAGGAAAAGGAAATATTCGAGCGCATTATGGAGGGCGACCAAAGCGCGCGCGAGCCGTTAATTACCCACAATTTAAGGCTTGTTGTATATATAGCGCGCAAATTTGAGTCGAGCGGAGTGGGTATAGAGGATTTAATTTCCATAGGTACAATAGGACTTATCAAGG
>JAQXFQ010000046.1 GCA_029005175.1 Bacillota bacterium | reverse complement strand
TTTCTTGGGCTAAAATGACTTATTTTTGGCATTTTTTCGCTAAGACTCTACGACCTGAAACTTACACTACACGACCGGAAGTTGACACGCTGACTAAAAGACTCGAAATGCTGTAGACCGAGAGGTCTCTAGGGTTCGAATCCCTAACTCTCCGCCAAAAAGTCCACTGTGATTATATAATTGCAGTGGGCTTCTCTTTATTAGCCTAATAAATTTTGTGATAAAATTGATTTCTTTAGAGAACCAAATCAAGGATTCAGAGGTGGAAAAAATGTTTAAAACAAAATCCGGCAGAGACATTTCATATTACGGAAATGAATACAGCAAAGAGATCAGACGAACTGGCAATAAAGATCATACTATTCATTCTATAGATTGCTTGTTTAAGGTTTTATTAGATGTTTGGTGTAGAGATACTACCTATCCAAGCTGCCAAAAGGATTACGACCAAGAGAATGATCCAACCTATGGTCAATGTGCAATTACAGCAACACTCGTTCATGATATGTTTGGAGGAACGATACATAGGGTACGAGTTTTCGGGGGCGGTACACACTATTTTAATCAAATCAATGGTCACTATATTGATCTGACAAGTGATCAGTTCGACTTATATAATATTCCCTTAAAATATGATATAAATGAACAAATACCAAGAGAGTATTGCGGGAAAAACGCTGATACCTTGAAAAGATATAAATTATTGGTGGGTAAAATGGATAATATTGTTACGAATTGGCTTTGTTCATAATTTATTTACTCATTCAAAAACCCTGATTCTTCAAAAGTCAAGTGTTGACCCGTTCTTCTTTTTGTGGTATAAGTAGTGCAGTCCATAGCGTGATCCTTTCGGTATGTTTTTGATAGCACATTAATTATACCATGGATCGTCGCTTTGGGCTATTTTCATTCTCTAAAGTTGTACGTTCATTTTACAACGCGCCTATTTTTCAAACTAAACGCAACCTCTGTTTTTCTCCACCGTGCATTTACTTTGAAATTTGAGTTTTTTGCATAAAAATACAACTTTTTACAAACTTTTATTGACAAAATCAAATGCTTATGATACAATTAAGCTAAAATAAATAAATTTATACAAATCAATTTGTATAATTTAGTTATTTAAACACATAAATAAAAAGCTTCAAATAAAAACGGAGGTTTTCATCATGAACAGATTAAAAGATAAGGTCGCTATTGTTACAGGTTCTACCAGCGGAATAGGCATTGGTATCGCCAACCTCTTTGCCGCCGAAGGCGCTAAGGTAGTAATCTGCGGACGCAGAGAGGCAAAGGGTCAGGAAGTTGTAGACGCTATCGTTAAAGCGGGCGGAGAGGCTTCCTATCACTTTATGGACATCACCGATACAGACAGCATCGAAAAGCTCTTTGCAGATACAGCCGAAAAGTACGGCAAAATTGATATTCTGGTCAATAACGCTGCTAATGTCGCACTGAAGGACGGTCGTGTAGATGAATTGACGCTGGAAATGTGGGACAGCATTTTCCAGAGTGATATGCGCGGCACATTCTATGCTACAAAATGCGTGATTCCTTATATGCAGGAAAATGAGAACGGCGGTTCTATTATCAACATCGGTTCTATGGCTTCATGCGGCGGAGATCTCGGCTCCACAGCTTATGCTTGTGCAAAAGCCGGCGTGGATATGCTTACACAGTATACCGCTTTGCAGTATGGCAAACAGAATATCCGCTGCAATTGTGTTCGCCCCGGTTTGATTGTCACACCGCAGAACGATGCGAATGTACCGCAGGTCTTGAAAGATATTTTCACAAGCAACATCATGGTCAACCGTTACGGCTGCCCTGAGGATATCGGACATATGTGCGTATATCTTGCTTCTGACGAAAGCAGCTATTTCACCGGACAGGTCGTTACAGTTGACGGCGGTCTGAACGCTCATACTCCTACAGTTGCTCAGTTTAAACAGTTAAGCTCACGTACATGGTAAAAAAAACAGCCGCAGTCGAAAAATAGATTGCGGCTGTTTTTGATATTTGATTTGTGTATAAATCATAATTTAGCTGATTGACGTCCACTCGAAAATCAAAGATTTTCTTGTTAATTTTTTTATGGGCTTCGCATGGGTGTGTTTTTCTGTTTTGGCTTTTTTCTTGCACTTTGGCTTTGTGGTGGCTTTGCCCCCACGCCCCCACAATGGGCGCTGCCCCTTGACCCTGCCAAGAGGGCCTGCCCCCTTGGATTCCCATTGTAGGTGTCCTACTTTAGTGCTACTGTAAATTATCATTTATTGTATATTTTATCTCCCCTGCTCAATTACTGCTTGACAACTAAAGCATAAAAATTTATTATATTTTATGCAGCTAACATCAAAATCAAGTAAAGGATGGTTTAATTATGAAAATTGGAATTTACGGTTACGGTAATCTTGGGCGCGGCGTTGAATACGCATTGAGGCAAAATGAAGATATGGAGCTTTTCGGTATATTCACACGGCGAAATCCCGAAACTGTGAAGCCGGTTTTTGAGAGCACCAAGGTTTACAGTGCCGCCGATATAACAAAGTACAAGGAAAATATTGACGTTCTCATTCTCTGCGGCGGCAGTGCTACCGATCTGCCCGAAATGACCCCTGCACTCGCCCGCGATTTTAATGTAATCGACAGCTTCGACACTCATGCCGATATTCCCAAGCACTTTGCCGCCGTTGACGCCGCCGCAAAGGACGGAAAAAACATCGCCGTTATCTCGGTCGGCTGGGACCCGGGTATGTTCTCACTCAACCGTCTGTATGCAAATGCGATTCTGCCCGACGGCAAGGACTACACATTCTGGGGCAAAGGCGTAAGCCAGGGACATTCCGACGCTATCCGCCGCATAGAGGGCGTTGCCGACGCAAGGCAATACACCTGCCCCGTTGAGTCCGCGCTAGAGAGCGTGAGAAACGGCGAAAATCCCGAGCTTACCACCAGAGAAAAGCACACCCGCCTTTGCTATGTAGTCGCCAAGGAGGGCGCGGACAAGGCGAAAATCGAGCAGGAAATCAAAACTATGCCGAAGTATTTTTCCGACTACGACACCACGGTGAACTTTATCACACAGGAAGAGCTGGATAAAAATCACACGGGTATCCCCCACGGCGGTTTTGTCATCAGAACAGGCAAAACGGGTGAAAACAACAGCAGCAGCCATGTTATAGAATACAGCCTGAAGCTCGATTCCAACCCCGAATTTACCGCAAGCGTGCTGGTGGCATACGCACGCGCCGCATATCGCATGCATATGCGCGGAGATGTGGGCTGCAAGACTGTTTTTGACATAGCTCCCGCCGATTTGTCAATTAAATCCCACGAGCAGATCATAGCTGAAATGCTTTAATATATTGTTTTAATATTGTTTTATAAGTGATAAAACGCTGATTATTTACGGTCAGCGTTTTATTTTTTTAAAAGGTTCAATTTCCTATTGCAATTTTTAAAAAAATAGTGTATAATTTTAAATATATTGGCAATATTTTGTAAATATTGCTCTGAGGTTCGGCAATTCAAAAAATTCACAAGGAGATGCTGTTTGTAAAATGAAAGCACAAACGCAGAAATTTTTCAAAAAGTCCAAGCTGCTTCCTGTCGCATTGGCGGCGGCGGTGGGGCTGACGGCAATCAGCGTGCCGTTTTTCGCCTTTTCGAGCGCAGGCGATAAGGCTGTTTCGCCGACGGATTCGGTTTCATCGTCAGATGTAACCCCCTCCGACAGTAACGCGGGTGGGATAATGGCACTGAGTACGGAAGTAGCCAGCGGCGAATGCGGCACGGGCGTGACATGGACGCTCGACGACGCAGGTCTGCTCACCATAAGCGGCAGCGGAGCTATGGCAGATTACTCATCCTTATCCTCATCCTCTGCTCCGTGGTATAGCTACAGCTCCCAAATAACATCAGCGGTAATAGGCAGCGGCGTCACTTCTATTGGCGACTATGCATTTTATTATTGCAGCGACTTGACAAGCGTAACCATACCTTCTTCTGTCACTTCTATTGGCGGCTGTGCATTTTATGGTTGCAGCAGATTGACAAGCGCACCCATACCTTCTTCTGTCACTTCTATTGGCAAAAGTGCATTTTATGGTTGCAGCAGATTGACAAGCGTAACCATACCTTCTTCTGTCACTTCTATCAGCAGCTATGCATTTAATGGTTGCAGCAGATTGACAAGCGTAACTATACCTTCTTTTGTCACTTCTATTGGAAGCTATGCATTTGAGGGTTGCAGCGGCTTGACAAGCGTAACCATACCTTCTTCTGTCACTTCTATTGGAAGCAATGCATTTGAGTTTTGCAGCGGCTTGACAAGCGTAACCATACCAAATTCTGTCACTTCTATCGGAGATCGTGCATTTCGTGGTTGCAGCGGCTTGACACGCG
>JAQXFQ010000045.1 GCA_029005175.1 Bacillota bacterium | reverse complement strand
ATTGTGGGGGCGTGGGGGCAAAGCCACCACAAAACCAAAGTGCAAGAAAAACCAGCAATAGGAAACAATGCGAAGCTCGCGGAAAACTAACGAGAAAATCGAAGATTTGCGAGTGGACGTTACGCAGATAAATTATGATTTTTTGTACTATTTTGCATGTAGTTTCAAATTGAGTTATGGATCGTAAAAATGAAAGGGGTCGGATTTTTAAATGAACCTTTTTTCAAAAGATATAGGAATAGATTTGGGTACGGCTAATACCCTCGTTTATGTAAAGGGCAAGGGTATAGTTATACGTGAGCCTTCGGTGGTTGCCGTGGATATACGCACCGATGAGGTGTTGGCCGTGGGCAACCTCGCGCGTGAGATGATAGGCAGAACGCCGGGGTCAATAGTGGCACTTCGTCCGCTGACCGACGGTGTTATAGCCGATTTCAGCATAACCGCCGAAATGCTCAAGCACTTTATCCGCAACGCCGTACAGTCCAACCTCTTTGCCCGACCGCGCGTCATCATCTGCATACCCTCGGGCGTTACCGAGGTGGAGCGCAGAGCCGTAGAGAATGCCGCCAGACAGGCAGGCGGCGGAGTGGTTGACCTCATCGAAGAGCCTATGGCGGCGGCACTGGGCGCGGGTCTGCCGGTAGCCGAAGCCACCGGCAGCATGGTTATCGACATCGGCGGAGGTACTACCGATATAGCCGTTATCTCACTGGGCGACATAGTTATATCCCGCTCGGTGCGCAAGGGCGGAGATGCCTTTGATGCGGCGATAATTTCCTATGTAAAGCGCAAGTACAACCTGCTTATCGGCGAAAGAACCGCCGAGGATATAAAGATAAGCATAGGCTCGGCATTTCCTTATCAGGGTGAAAAGGGTCTGGCAATCAAGGGCAGAAATCTGGTTGACGGTCTGCCGAAAAATGTAATCATATCTGCCGCCGAAGTTCGCGAGGCGATCATCGAGCCGCTGGCGGATATTGTGGAAGAGGTAAAAGCGACGCTGGAGGAAACGCCCCCCGAGCTTTCCGCAGATATTCTCGACCACGGCATTATGCTCACGGGCGGCGGCGCGCTGCTCAAGGGCATTGATAAGCTTATTTCTCAGGAGACAGGCATGCCTGTGCATGTGGCCGAGCACCCGCTTGACTGCGTTGCGGAGGGCACCGGCAGAATGCTTGACATAAGCGACACCGGCTCCTACTGGAGAATCCGCAGCTGACAATCAGGGTGCGGAGCGAGAAAGGAGAATGAAAATTGCGGGACAAATTTAATTTTGCCAATTCAAACCGGCGGCTGTTTCTGGCGGCGGTGCTGGTAATGACCTGCGTTATAATCTACTCCGTGGGGACGGGCGGACGCAGCGACCTGGTCACCTCTATTTGCAGCATAATCACCACGCCTGTGCAGAAAATCAGCTCGATGATTTCTGCAGGTATAGGCACATTTTCGGGCGAATTCAAGGACATAGATCAGGTGCGCGCCGAGAATGAGCTGCTCAGGCAAAAGGTTCGCGAGCTGACAAAGAAAACCGTCGATTACGATGATTTAAAGATGCAAAATGAGGAATATCGCAAGCTGCTGGAGCTGAAAGATGAAAACGATCTGTTTAAGTTCCAGCCTGCGTCGGTAATTGCGCGCGATGCGAGCGATTATTACGGCACATTCACGGTGGACAAGGGTTCGGCTGACGGCATAGCTCTGCACGACCCCGTTATCACCGCAGACGGTTTGGTCGGGTATATATCCAGCCTCGGCATAACCTCATCCAAGGTCACTACAATACTCAGCCCGGGTCTTGAGGTCGGCGCGGTGGACAAGGAAACACGCGACGGCGGCACACTGTTCGGCGAGATTTCCTCCTCTAAAAACGGTTATACACGACTGAATTACCTCTCACGTAACTGTGAGGTCACGGTGGGAGATATTATAGTTACCTCGGGCTTCGGCTCGGTATTTCCAAAAAATCTCATAATCGGCGAGGTACATCAGATTCGCGCGGAATCGGAAAATATCTCTCTCTACGCCGAGATAATTCCCGCTGCGGATATAAAGAACTGTACCGAGGTGTTTATTATTACCGACTTTGAGGGGCAGCACTCGGTTGAAAACGACTCTATCAAGGGTTATAAGGATGGTGCTTCCTCCGACACAAGTTCAACTGCGGAATAGTGTGATAAATCATAATTTATATTGGGTGGTCAGGGGCGTTGCCTCAGCCATTCAAGGAATGGCTGGCGAACCCCCACGAAGGGCGCTGCCCCTCGACCCCGCCAAGAGGGCCTGCCCCCTTGGATTCCCGATGTTGCGTACTCTATGCTAAATTATGATTTTTAAAGAAAGGGTGAATGCGGCATGAATCTGCTGAACGGTACAAGAGCCAAATGGGTTGTGTATGGGTTGGAAATATTTTTGGTGTATATTTTGCAGTCAACGCCTGCACTCATCCCCGAAATATTCGGTGAAAAGCCCATGATGGTAGTGGTGTGTGTCGTGAGTATCGCGCTTTTTGAGGGTGACGTTACAGGAATGTGGTTCGGTCTGGGAGCAGGACTGCTTCTGGATACCGGCAGCATTGCGCCTTTCGGATTTTACGGGCTGATACTTCTTGTAATATGTTTCGGCTGCGGCACGCTGGTAATGTATCTGATGAGGAACAATATGGTTACATCGCTGATACTCGGCTTTATTGCCGTATCGGTTGTATCAGTTGTGCAGTGGCTGTGCTTTGCTTCACCGCAGAGCGCAAATGACGCGGGATTCTTTGTGATTCACATACTTCTGCCACGCTGTATATATTCCACTGCGTTAATGCCCTTGTTTTATTATTTCAACAGAGCAATTACCACACGTCTTTACGATGAATGATTATAATTAGTTAAAAAATATAACCTTTGTGGATGAAAAAATTTTAAAAAATAGGAGGGACGCAAATTGGACATTAAATTGATTTACAAAAGATGCGTCATTCTGATAGGCATTGTTGCCGTCATAATGGCAATATATATATACAAGCTGGCGGGTTTTCAGATAGTCAATCACGACGAATATGCCGAGTCGGCGCTGTCCTATACCGCATCTAGCATCAAGGTGACGGCTGCGCGCGGCGAGATACTCGACCGATACGGCCGCACCATAGCCACCAATCGAATGGGTTATGCCATAATCTTTCAGGCTTCGGAATTCAACAAGCTGACAAATGCCGAGCGCAATGAGATAATATACCGCCTGACCAATATTATAGACGAAAACGAGGGCAGAGATGAGGACGGCTCTCCGAAATGGGAGGATTCCTGTCCTCTGGTGGTGGACGACCTGGGCAATGTTTCATTTGAGGAAAACAAAAATACCGCTGTCAGGCGCATGGAAACCATGCTGGAGCTGCAGACCTATGCCACCGCGCAGAACTGCTTTGACGAAATGGCTTCGCGATATGAGACTGCCGAGCTTTCCCCGACTGTGGCGCGAATAATAATGGGCGTCCGACTGGAAATGGAGCTTATGAGCTTCAACGCCTCCAATCCCTTTACCTTTGCGGGTGACGTTTCTCAGGAAACCATGCAGATAATAAGCGAAAATTCAGATTTCTTCCGCGGAGTTACCGTGGAGATTACCCCTATACGCGAATACACCGACGGCACTCTTGCCCCGCATCTGATAGGCTTGACAGGAAAGATTTACGCCGAGGAATACGAGAGCCTGCGCAAAAAGGGCTACGGCTACAACGACGTTGTGGGTAAATTCGGCGTGGAAAAGGAGTATGAGGATCGTCTGCGCGGCATCAACGGCGTTAAAAAGGTTCAGTATGACGACGACGGAAACGTAAATTATACCGAATACACCCGTGAACCAAAGGCGGGCAATACCGTGGTGCTGACCTTAGACAGCGACCTGCAAAGGACGGCGCAGGAATCAATTGAAAACATAGTCAAATCGCAGGCGGCTCAAGGCATAGTCGGCGGCGGCGCGGACGCCAACGCGGGCGCAGTGGTTGTGATGAATGTCAAAACCTTTGAGGTGCTGGCGGCGGCTACATACCCGTCGTTTGACCTTTCTACATACCTAAAGGATTACTCGGATTTGAGCAAAAACAAGGACAACCCCCTGTTTAACCGCGCTTTAAACGGTATGTATGCCCCGGGTTCTACCTTTAAGCCGGCTATGGCTCTGGTAGGACTTCAGGAGTATGAGAACAACAAGGACACCATAAATCCCAGCCAGTTCGGAATTGAGCGCAATGAGAAAATCGAGTGCAAGGGCTTTTTGGTTCTGGAGGATGCACAGGGCTGGCGATTTAAGTGCGAAGGTGTACATGGTCAGATCAACGTGACCCGAGCCATTGCGGTTTCGTGCAACGTGTTTTTCTACACGGTTGCCGACAGAGTGGGCATTGACAAGATGAACTCCTACTGCAAGCAGCTCGGACTCGGTTCAAAAACAGGCGTAGGTTTGGGCGAATCGGGCGGACGACTGGCCGGTCGTGAGGAACGTCAGAGCAGAAATCTTAACTGGTTTACCGCTGATACCATGCAGGCGGCCATCGGACAGAGTGATAATGAATTTACGCCCATGCAGATATGCACCTATATGGCGACCTTGGCCAACGGCGGAACGCGATATTCCGCCACCCTCATTAAAACCATTAAATCCTACGATATGGACGAGACTATCCAGCCCGACGCCGAAAACAATCCCGCCATACTCGCCAAGCTGGAAGCCTCCAATACCATGATGAGTATTGTTAAGGAAGGCATGCTGGGCGTTACCGAAGACGGTACGGCGGCGAGTATCTTTGGAGAATATCAGATAAAAATAGGCGGTAAGACAGGTACATCAGATACCAGCAAGAGTACCGGTGAAAACAAAACCGAATCGCCTAACGCTGTGTTTATCGCCTTTGCGCCATATGAAGATCCGGAAATCGCCGTCGCCGTGGTGGGTGAAAAGTGCGGTCACGGTAAAGTCATGGCGCAGGTTGCCCGAGATATTTTTGACGAGTATTTCTTCTCGACCAAGACGTCAGGCTATGACGTAATGAAGGAAGGCGGAATATCCACCTGGTCGGATAAAAGATCATAATTTTTTGAATAAATCAAATAAAAACTCGCGAGTTCGGTTGAATTCGCGAGTTTTTATTGCAAATGGCAGGGTGTACTGATAAATCATAATTTAACATAGAGTACGCAACAATGGGAATCCAAGGGGACTGGTCCTCT
>JAQXFQ010000044.1 GCA_029005175.1 Bacillota bacterium | reverse complement strand
GGTGAGCGAAAACGGAGCGGACTGGCTCCAATACAGCGGATTTTTCGGCGATTTAAACGCCGCGCTGAATATGATTTTATTCGCAGTGTCAATAGTTTTTGTGTTCAGATATTACTTTGACAGCCAATATGAGCTGTCGCTGTATGAACGCTTTAATACTAATTTTCAATAAAAGTACGACAAAAAATCTTCGCAAAAAACCATATACGCAAGTTTTTTGCTCGATTTTTTTGTACTTTTTTAATTGAAAATTAGTATAAGATGAATATAAGGAGGCCGTAATAAGGTGGATGTAAAAAATAAAAGGCTGAGGTTTTCTCCGCGTCTGGCGCGCTCTCCCTACAAAGCCGAGCCGGGCAGATACCTTTTTGTGCTTGGATTAGGCTTTGCCGCGGCATTCGTAATTATGCTCCCGTTTATCATTTATGACAGCGGATATTTTCTCATGTACGGCGATTTTAACGTGCAGCAGTATCCGTTTTACATGCATGCCCATGACGCTATTCACAGCGGAGAGTGGGGGTGGGATTTTAAGACCGACCTCGGTGTGAATTTCATAGGATCATACAGCTTCTATAACTTAGGTTCGCCCTTTTTCCTGCTGACGCTGCTGTTTCCGTCGGCGGCTGTGCCCTATCTGATAGGACCGCTGCTTGCGCTGAAAATCGGCTTCTGCGCGATGACGGGATATGCATATATCCGCCGATTCACCAGAATAGACGATTACGCCGTGCTGGGCGGTCTGATGTATGCATTTTCGGGTTTTTCCATTTTCAACATGTTCTTTAACCATTTTCACGAGCCGATGGTATTTTTCCCGCTGATGCTCATTGCACTGGAGGAACTCATGGTGAACGACCGCAAGGGCTGGTTTGCCTTGACGGTGGCGGTCAATGCGTTTGTGAATTACTATTTCTTTGTAGCAGAAGTATTTTTCATTATAATATATTTCTTCGTGCGGCTGGCGATGTGCCGCGAGTGGAAGGTCACTCCGGCGAAATTCGGCATAATTGCATTTGAAGCGGTGCTTGGATTTTTGATGGCTGGCGTCATAGTATTGCCGTCAGTCTGGGAGGTTGCGCAAAACCCACGCACCGAAGCGAAGCTGTACGGTTGGAATGCCCTTGTTTATTCACAGCCGCAGCGTTATATCAATATAATTGAATGTTTCTTTTTCCCGCCGGATTTGCCGGCGCGCCCCAACTTTACCCCTGATTCCAACGCAAAGTGGGGGTCGGTTGCCGCATATCTGCCTATGTTCGGCATGACGGGAGTAATAGCCTGGCTGCAGTGCCGTAAGGGTCACTGGCTGCGCAGGATGATAATAATTTGCTATTTCATGGCATTTATTCCCATATTGAATTCTGTTTTTCAGCTTTTCAGCGCGACATATTACGCCCGCTGGTTCTTTATGTTCACACTGATGAACGCGCTCGCCACTGTAATGGCTCTGAGCAATGAGGACATTGACTGGGGCAGGGCGATCAAATGGTCTACAGGTATTACTCTGGCTATAGCATTGTCTATCGGATTGATGCCCAAGACAGTAGGCGACGAGGAAAACGGCGTGGAAGCTGTTTACGGACTTATGGAGTATCCCGACAGATTCTGGATTTATGTGGGTATCGCTATGCTTGCCCTGATGATGACGGGTGTTGCGATTATGAAACTCAGACAGCGCAATCGCAGACAGGTTTATGCTGTCAGCATGGCGGGAATAATCGTGCTGTATGCCGCTACTTCCATAATATTTATAGGCATGGGCAAAACGCTTTCCTACGACAGCCGAAATTATGTTATTCCGTATGCGCTGAGCCGTGCAAAGGACATTGACCTGGAGGGGCTGCACGACGGTGAATACCGCGTTGATTTTTATAACGATATGGACAACATGGGCATGTTTTGGGATACCTCCTGCATACAGGCATTTCATTCAATCGTGCCCTCCTCGGTGATTGATTTTTACGAATCAATAGGTGTTCAGCGCGGAGTGGGCTCCAGACCGAATGCCGACAGATATGCCGCGCGCTCTCTGCTCAGCGTTAAATATCTTTTTGAGAATGCCGAGAATGCTGAATTTGGGGTTTCGCACGTCATGAACGGACAGGTGACCGAGACAAAAATGCCCGGATGGTCGTATCTGAAGACCGAGGGAGGGTATGATATTTGGCAGAACGACTGCTATATTCCGTATGGATTCACCTATGATTATTATGTATCGCAGGAGAACTATACAAATAATTTTGCCGCAAGTGACCGCGCCAATCTTATGCTCAGAGCCATGGTGCTGAGTGATGAACAGATTGAGAAATACGACGGAATTCTGCAGAGCTTGCCGGAGAATAAAACAGCGCTTTATCAGAATGATTATTTCACGGATTGCGCCGACAGAAAGGCGAATTCCGCCGACAAATTCTCGACAGACAAGAATGGCTTCTCCGCTTCGATAACGCTGGATAAGTCGAATCTTGTGTTTTTCAGCATACCCTATGATTCGGGCTGGAGTGCCTATGTGAACGGGGTAAAGGTTGAGATAGAGCGCGTAAATGTCGGATTCATGGCGGTGCTTTGTGACGCGGGTACTTCGGAAATACGTTTTGAATACGAAACTCCGATGCTTAAAGCCGGAATGATTGCTACAGGAATTTCGCTTGCCGTGTTCGGACTGTATGCGGTGTTCTTCGCTTATGATGTAAGGCGCGGAAAAAATCGCAGAGTGCGCAGGATTGTGAGAAATATCCGTGTGAAGTGCCATATAAATTCCGGGCGCAGAAGCCGCCGCAGAGCGGTGAAGAATTCGGGTGAAAATATGAATGTAAACGAAACGGAGCAGACTAAGGATGAGTAATTCGGATTTTTACAGCGACGCGCCGCTTTATCAGGCACTCAAACGGTATGTCGGGCGGGAAATGTCCTCATTCCACACTCCGGGGCACAAAAATTCCCCCGATATTCTGCCGCTTGACCTTTCGTTTGACCTCACGGAGCTGCCCGCTACAGATTCGCTTTTTGAGTGTGACGGAATCATTCGTGAGTCGGAGGTCAAGGCGGCGGAGCTTTTCGGCGC
>JAQXFQ010000043.1 GCA_029005175.1 Bacillota bacterium | reverse complement strand
GCCTTGCCGCTCTCGTCCGCCAAGCCGCGAATCTCGTTCGGCTGCATTGTCATAAACGCACGCTCCACGCGCTCGGTTGAGCAGTCGCAGCGATACTCGACCTCCTGGCTGTCGAAAATCTCCAGTTCAAAGCCGGGCAGCGTTCTCTCGAGAATCTGCTCGGGTGTATTGCCCTCAAGCAGCATCTGAGTTACAGGCGGCATGGTCTTTAGCATTTCCTCAAGCTTTTCAATCTCTCTGTGGTCTGCCGCCGGAAGAAGCTGAATCAGCAATCCCCCCGCCTTGTCAACTCGCCACAGCTTGTCAAAATGCACGCCTATGCAAAAAATCGTCGGCACCTGCTCGCTTATCGCGTAATATGCCGTCAAATCCTCGGCCACCTCGCCCGTGACAATGGGCGTCTGCGTGCAATACGGCTGACCGTAGCCGTAATCCTTTATTACCGTCACTGTGCCGTCCTTGCCTATCGCGCCCGAAACATCAAGCTGCCCCTTTTCATTGGGCATAATTATCAATCCCGCCTCCTGGGCATAGCCGCGCACGTTGCCCTTGCTGTCCGCCACGGCAATCAGCGAACCGGCAGGTCCGCCGCCGTTCATACGCAGTGTGATTGAAGCGTTGTCCTCTTTCAATTTGTTGCCCATAATCGAGGCACCCGTCAGCAGTCTGCCGAGTGCAGAGGTGATAACCGGCGTTGTGCCGTGAAGCTCATGCGCCTTTTTGACTATATCGGTTGAATCTATCGCTGCGGCCATGACCAGACCGTCGGTCGTAATACATCTAACTAATTTGCTCATAATATGTTCCCTCCAAAAATATTTTAAGAGCCTATACGAAAATAAGCTGTGTACTGATGATTTGCGGATAGGCTCTAAGCCTTGCCCGCCACAAAAACTATTCGCTCGCTCTTATCGTTCGGCGGCTCAAGCGTCATTTCATCGTATGCGGCGAGAATTTTCAATCCCGCCCCGCCCAGCATTTCACAGGTTTCGTCATATGAATAGGCGATTTCGGAAAAATCCTCGCAGTAACGCTCATAGCAGCCGTTTTCCTGCTCTTCAAAAAAATCGAGGGCAATATTCACCCTGCCGTCACCCTCATAATCGTTCTGCCAAACGCAGTAAACTCTGTCATTTTCGTAAACAAACGTATTGTTGCCCAAGACAAACTCATGCTTGTAGGGCGTATTCATATCAAATACAAAAACGCCGTCAGGCTCCATAAAAAGAGCCACACGGCTCAGAGCGCGGCACAGCTCCTCCCTGCTTTCTATGTGGTTGAGGCTGTCCAACGTGCATACAAACGCATCCACAGTGCCGTACATATCCAGCTCCTGCATTCTCTGGCAAAGGTACAATATGCCGCCGTCCGACTTTTCACGCGCCTTTGACAGCATATCCTCCGACATATCCACGCCTATGACATCATACCCCATCGCGGCAAATTCCACCGTCATGCTGCCCGTGCCGCATGCCAAATCGACCAGCAGATTAGCATCGGGCTCGTGTGCTTTGATAAGCCTGTCTATATATTCCGCCCGCTCGCGATAGCCTACATTCTGCGTGAGACTGTCGTAATATTCCGCAAATGCTTCGTAGCTCATTGTTCGCCGTGACCCTCATCATCGAAGCTCTGCGGCTCGTCCGTCTGCTCATCATCCGCCATTCTGGCAAACACAAGGTCGTAGCCGTCGCAGCCGTAATTCAGCGAGCGGTTTACACGGCTTATTGTGGCGGTGCTTGCGCCTGTCTGAGCGACTATATCGCTGTAAACGTGGTGGTCGCGGAGCATTTTGGCTACCACTGCGCGCTGTGACATCGCCTTTATTTCCGACACCGTGCACAAATCCTCAAAAAAATTGTAGCATTCTTCTATAGTTTCGAGCTTGAGTATTCCCTTAAAGAGGAAATCCAGATTTTCGTCATGTAATTTATTGTTACTGCTCATAGCTGTTACCTCTGATTTTATAGCATTAAATCATTAATATTTTAACACACTGTCTCGCGAATGTAAAGCGTTTTTACTGCAATATAAAATAATTCCAAATGGTATTGTAAATCATAATTTAACTGATTGACGTCCACTCGAAAATCAAAGATTTTCTTGTTAGATTTTTTATCATATGCCACGCATATGATAGGGCTTCGCATGGGTGCATTTTTCTATTTTAGGTTTTTCTTACACTTTAGTTTTGTGGTGGGGTTGCCCCCCCCCCCCCCCCCAACCGCGGCCCCGGACCACCCCACAGGGGCGAGACCCCCCCTCAACGCACAGGGGGGACC
>JAQXFQ010000042.1 GCA_029005175.1 Bacillota bacterium | reverse complement strand
GTGCGGATTTTTGAGATGATTTTGTTCCGCTCTAGGCAAAAATCCGCAGGCGGGCTGTCGCCCGTCAAGGATTTTTAACGACGAACGGGGCAAAATCAGCCAAAAAGACGCGCGTTGGGCGTAGTGTCAACACGCCCTAAGTCAATTTTTCTTTCCGGGCTTAAAACCGATCGGTTGGAAGAAGCAGGAATGATTGCCCGTGTGACATGCCGCGCCGATTTGCTCCACCTTAATCAGCAGTGTATCATCGTCGCAGTCGCCGCTTATCGAAACGATTTTCTGCAAATGTCCCGAAGTTGCCCCCTTGTTCCAAAGCTCCCGGCGCGAACGGCTCCAGAACCATGTGTAGCCTGTTTCCAGCGTCAGACGCATTGATTCCTCGTTCATGTACGCCAGCATCAGCACCTCACCCGTTGAAGACTCCTGCACAATTGCGGGAATCAGTTCCGCCTTGGCGAAATATTTCGATAAGTCGCGCGGCTCTGCTCCCTGTGATATTGCATCGGCAACGCTGAGGTCGCCGGTATATATCGCCTTGCCGGCAATCGCGCCATACAAGCCTTCATTTCGGAGGGCGATTATGTCATCAATGCCCGAAACACCGCCGCTCGCTATTATATCGCAAGATACGGCTGAATTTATCTCGCGAAGCTGGTCAAGATTGGGTCCCGACAGCGTGCCGTCGCGGGAAATATCTGTGAAAATGATCGTCTTTACGCCGATTTTCTCCATTTCCTTTGCCAAGTCAACAAAATACACGTCCGATGTATCCAGCCAGCCCTCGGCCGCCACCATGCCGTTTCTGGCATCAATCCCTATCGCAATTTTATCGCAGTATTTTGCAACGGCTTCCTTTGCAAATTCGGGATTCTTGACTGCCGCCGAGCCGAGTATCACTCGGGAAATACCGTTGGATATGTAGTAGTCAACAGCCTCCATCGTGCGGATACCGCCGCCAACCTCGACTTTGAGATTGGTTTCTTTTGCAACCTGAACGAAAATATCCTTATTTACGAGCGCGGCGTCCTTTGCGCCGTCCAAATCAACCATGTGAATCCACTCCGCACCCGCCGCTTCAAATGAACGGGCGGTGTCGAGGGGATTTTCGGCGACCTTGTGCGCTGTGGAATAATCGCCCTTGACAAGGCGCACGCAGTTGCCGTCTTTAATGTCTATCGCAGGAAAAATTTGCATTATTTTTGTGTCACTCCTGTTTTATTTAATCACAGCACGCCCTTTGTCGAGAGTGTGCCCTCGTATTCAACCTTGCAGGCCGCTTTCAAAGCATGCGCCACCGCCTTGAATATCGCTTCGATGATGTGGTGCGAATTCTTGCCGTACATTGATTTGATATGCAGCGTAACACCAGAATTCATAGCGAACGCGCGGAAGAATTCTTCTGTCAGGCAGCAGTCGAAATCTCCGCAGCGCCACTGCGGAAATTCCGCGTCGAATACCAAAAACGGTCTGCCGCTGATGTCGAGTGAGCAGAACGCCAGCGCTTCATCCATGGGAATATAGAAGCTGCCGTAGCGGGCAATTCCCTTTTTATCTCCGACAGCCTGTGCAAATGCCTGCCCCAGCGCGATGCCTATATCCTCGGCAGAATGATGACCGTCCACCTCAAGGTCGCCCCTGCACTCAACGGTCAAGCCGAAGCCGCCGTGAACGCCCAGCGCGGTGAGCATGTGGTCGAGAAATCCGATTCCGCTGTTGATTCTGACCTCGCCGCCGTCCAAATTTATCGACACATGAATGTCGGTTTCTTTAGTAGTTCTGATAACCTCGCCTATTCTTGCCATTACAAACTCGCCTCCAATGCCCTGACAACCTCGGAATTTTCGTAATCCGTGCCGCAGGTGATTCGCAGATAATCCCCCATATTGCGCACGATTATTCCGTCCTGCTTCATCGCCTCAAATACACGCTTTGCCTCGCCTGTCGGCATTTTGACATAAACAAAATTTGCAACTGTGGGCAGAAGCGAGAGCTTTGCGGGATATTTATCAGCTAGAGACTTTACCGCCGCATACAAATCATCACGGGATTTAATTACCTTTGCTGTAGCCGTGTCGAGGTCGTCGGGATAGCTGAACAGCACTTCCGCAGCCGCCTGTGTGATAGAATTTACATTGTATGGTGACTTTACCGCACGCATGGCATTGGTGAGTGTTCGGTTAGCTATGGCAAGACCGCAGCGAATTCCCGCCATGCGGAACGACTTGGAGCAGGTCTTGAGCACCATCATGTTGTCGTACTTCTCCACTTCACTCAGCACCGACTGATTCCAGAACTCCATGTATGCTTCATCCACCACAACCAGACAATCGGGCACGCCCTCGACAAGGCGCAGAACCTCCTCGCGCGGCAGTCCGACGCCTGTCGGATTGCAGGGATTGGAGAATATCAACATTCTTGCGCCCTCTCTGTTGACCAAATCAATCAGAGCGTCCACATCAATGGTGAAGTCCGCATTTTTCTTAAATTCGATGCACTCGTTTTCAGCGAGGTAGCCATAGCATTTGTACATTGAAAAATCCGGGGTGGTATAGACCAGCTTCTCGCCCTTCATCATGATTGTCTGAGTGAGCAGAGTGAGCAATTCGTCCGAACCGTTGCCGACCGTAATTAAATCGGGGTTAATATTGAAATATTTACCGAAGCCCTTGCAAACTCCTGTTGCCAGCGGGTCGGGGTATCTGTTGAGGTGCAGCTCGGAAATGCGGTGAAGCATATCAGCTTCGATATAGTCGGGTATCTCAAGGAACGACTCGTTTGCGTCCAGTCGAATTCTGTATGTGCCGCTGATTGGCTCATAAGGCTCCATATCGCGGACTTTTTCATTAAGCTGATATGCCATTTTCTTACTTCCTTTATACTAATATATATTGGGATTAGTTAGATAAATCATAATTTATATTAGGTGATCAGGGGCGTTGC
This sequence comes from Bacillota bacterium, assembly GCA_029005175.1. GTDB lineage: Bacteria > Bacillota > Clostridia > Oscillospirales > Acutalibacteraceae > RUG762. The sequence continues at coordinate 8,772 of JAQXFQ010000042.1, read as the reverse complement.
CTCAGCCATTCCTTGAATGGCTGGCGAACCCCCACGATGGGCTTAACCGCCATTCCTTGAATAGTGGTGTCCCCTTTGACCCCGCCAAGAGGGCCGCCGCCATTCAAGGAATGGCGGTCTCCCTTTGGATTCCCATTGTACATGCTCTACTTTAGTGCATCGCTAAATTATAATTTTCAGTCCTCAAATCTCACCTTGACTGCATTTGCGTGAGCGGTCAGACGTTCTGTTTCGGCGAGCTTGATTACATCGTCCTTGACCTCGCGGAGTGCCGGCTCATTGTAATAAATAAAGCTGGACTTCTTGATGAATGTATCCACCGACAGGGGTGAGAAGAATCTCGCCGTGCCGCTTGTGGGCAGAACGTGGTTGGGTCCCGCAAAATAATCGCCGAGCGGTTCGGGGGCGTAATTGCCGAGGAATACAGAGCCTGCATTGTCGAAGCGTCCAATGTATTCCATGGGATTATCCACGCAGACTTCGAGATGCTCAGGGGCAAGCTCGTTTGCCATATCCACCGCATCATCAAGCGAATCGCACACGATGATTCCGCCGTAATTCGCTATTGATTCCTTTATGATTTCATTTCTGGAGAGCAGCGCGCACTGTCTTGCAAGCTCCGCATCAGTTTCTGCGGCGATTTTCTCGCTTGTCGTGACGAGAATTGCAGAAGCGAGCTTGTCGTGCTCGGCCTGGCTCATGAGGTCGGCGGCGAGGAATTTCGGGTTTGCGTTCTCGTCGGCAACGATAAGAATTTCACTCGGACCCGCAATCATATCTATGTCAACAGCGCCGTAAACCAATCTCTTTGCCGTTGCAACAAAAATATTGCCCGGACCGACAATCTTATCCACCTTGGGAATCTCCTGAGTGCCGTATGCCAGCGCGCCCACAGCCTGTGCGCCGCCGCAGAGAAATACTCTGTCAACTCCCGCGATAGCCGCCGCCGCCAGAATGTCGCGGTTTGCGTGACCGTCCTTGCAGGGAGGCGTAACCATAATGATTTCCTTGACGCCCGCAATCTTGGCGGGAATTATGTTCATAAGCACAGATGACGGATATGCCGCCGTTCCGCCGGGAACGTAAACGCCCACTCTGTGCATGCCGCGTATTCTCTGACCGAGAATTACGCCGTTCTCCTTGGGGGTAAGCCAGCTCTGCTGAACCTGACGTGCGTGGAAATCCTCTATATTCTTTGCGGCGCGCTTGAGTGCGTCGATAAACTCAGGCTCGCAGTCTTTCTCTGCGCTCTCGATAACATCGCGCGGAACCTCGTAAAACTCGGGGTTTGCGTTGTCGAATTTAGCCGTGTATTCCTTAACAGCCTCGTCACCGCGCTTCTTGATGTCCTCAAGCATTGCGGAAACGATTTCCGTAACCTTCTTGTCGGTTTCTCCGCTTCTCTCACGAAGCTGGGCAAGGAATTCTCTCTCGGCCCTGCCGTCCGCTTTAACTATTTTAATCATACGAATTTCTCCTAAAATAATTGACTAATACTAATTTTCAATTAAAAAAGTACAAAAAAATCGAGCGAAAAACTTGCGTATATGGTTTTTTGCGAAGATTTTTTGTCGTACTTTTATTGAAAATTAGTATAAATAAGCATATATAATTTCATAATCAGTCGTTAATGGCGTCCTCCATCTTCTGCGCCAGTTCTTCAATTTCAGCCTTGCGCAGCTTGAGGCTTGCTGTGTTGCAGATGAGGCGGGCGGAAATCGGGCAGACGTCCTCCTTGACCTCCAGACCGTTTTCCTTTAGGGTAGTGCCTGTTTCCACAATATCAACTATCGCGTCAGCCAAACCCAGCAGCGGTGCAAGTTCCACCGAGCCTTCTATCTTGATAACCCGCACATCCATGCCCTTTGACTCAAAATATCTGCGTGTAACATTCGGATACTTGGTTGCTATTGTCTTGGTGCTGAAGCCCGCGAGACAATCCACGCCCTTCTTGCCGGCAACGGCGAATTTGCAGCGTCCGAAGCCGAGGTCAAGTATTTCGTAAAAGCACGAGCCGTTTTCGATAATTGTATCCTTGCCCACAACGCCGAGATCGCACACGCCGTTTTCGACATATGTAATAACGTCGGGGGCTTTGGCGAGAACTACCTCTATACTGTCGCCAACGGGAAGAATCAGCTTTCTGCCCTTGTCGCGGACGGCTGTGCAGTCGTAGCCTATTTTTTCAAAGAGGGCAACGGTGTCCTTTTCCAGTCTGCCCTTTGTCAGCGCAATTCTCAGCGGCTTTAATGAATTTTTCATCCTGCTCTCTCCTCTCACAGCTCAATGGTTTCGATTTCTTCGCCCACAAAATCAACTCGCTTTATGCCCTTTGCTTTGGCATATTCCTTTGCTTCCTCAGGGGTGTTAAATACGGAATATTCATAAATCTGCTTGTCGCCTGCCAGCTTTGCGGCGTATTCCAAAGCCTTTATCTCGTATCCGTCGGCAGAATGTACGAGAATCTGCGGCGTCTTAGCCGTGGCGTTTTTGCCGGAGGAGCATGCCTTGGTGAGGTCATCGAGATGCACGGCAAAGCCGCATGCGGGGGTCGGGAAACCGAACTTTTCAAGCAGGTTGTCATATCGTCCGCCCGACAGCACCTTGTTGCCTGAGCCGTGTGCGTAGGCTGTAAATACCAAGCCGGTGTAGTAATCGTTGCGGTGAACAAGACCCAGATCCATAATGATTTTATCACCCAAACCGAGCTGTGAAAGTGTATTGTAAATATCGCCGAGATAGTCGAGGTATTCCGATGTGCCGCAGCCCTCAAAGAGCGCATAAGCCTGCTCCAGAACCTCTGCGCCGCCAAACATTCTGGGAAGCTGGCGGAGCGCGCGCACTGAATTGCTGTCGGGCAGCTTGTCAAGCTCCTCGGCAAGTGCGCCGTAGTTCTTTGATTCGATGTAGCTGCGGATTTCCTCACGCTTTTCCTCGTCAACATCGAGGTTTTCCGAAAGTGCCTTAAAAATTCCCGCGTGACCTATCTCAAATCGGAAGTCATCGAGGTTTGAACGGAGAGAATTGACAGCCATTGTGATTACCTCGAGGTCGGCCTTTCTTCCGCCCGCGCCTATCAATTCAATACCCGTCTGGGCGGTCTGGTCACTGCCGCCGCGCAGACTTTGGCTTATCGCAAAGCTGGTCTGCGAATAATACACGCGAATCGGAAGCTGTGCGTTGTTCAGCTTGGTGGACGCCATGCGGGCAATCGGCAGTGTATTATCGGGGCGCAGAACCATAAGCCTGCCCTTGTTGTCGGTCAGTTTATACATCGTATCCATCGGGATAGATTCATCCCCCAGATTGAATACATCGTAAAACTCGAGGAAGGGTGTGCGAACCTCATTGTAGCCGCCGCGGGCAAACATCTTGCAGATTTTCGATTCAACGGCGCGGCGTTCCACGCACTCGGAAAACAGAAGGTCGCTTGTTCCCTCCGGGGTAATCTTATAATTTTTTCTCAAATCTCTCACTCCATTGTGATTTTATGAATTTCGTTTAACTTTAGTGTGCTAATACGATAACATACTATTGCGAAAAAGTCAACCTTTGCGGAATGTCTTATAAAACATTCCGCATTATACACAAAATATCGAATATCAATAATCTATTCATGTGCAGATATTACATATCAAACAAACTCACCTGATTGCTCTCCGCCATGCCGTCCAGCACTCCGGCGTTTTCGAGAATTTCCATAACGCCCTTTGAAACTCCCGCGCGCATCTGAATGTCGCTCTTTGACATGAACTTATAGCCGTCCGCGCGAGCTTCTACTAAGCTGATTGCCGCAGCTTCACCCAAGCCTTTCAGCGTGGTGAACGGCAGGCGAACCTGCTTGCCCTCCATGAGGAATTTCTTTGCGTCGCTCTTGTAAAGGTCAACAGGCAGAAACACCACTCCGCGCTCCCTTGCTTCGTTGAGAATTTGCAGCGTGGCGAGCTTGTTGGCTTCCTTGACAGTCGCGCCGCGTCCCTTGTCCTCCAGCTCCTTGATAACCGCCTTTATGTTGCGTATATCCGAGGTGGCAAGCTCTGCGTCAAATTCATCCGCGCGCACGGTGAAATATGCCGCATAATATTCGTCCTTGCAATGCACTTTGTACCAGCCGAGGCGCAGTGTCGCAATCATATAGGCGGCGGCGTGAGCCTTCGGGAACATGTATTTTATCTTGAAACAGGAATCTATATACCATTCGGGAACATCGTTATCCCTCATCATTTGAACGTATTCGTCGGTGAGCAGCTTCTTGGCGTTGCCCTTACGTACTATTTCCATAATCTTGAACGAAGCCTGATTCGGCACGCCCTTTGCAATCAGGTAGGTCATAATGCTGTCACGCGTTCCGATAACCTCGGAAATCGTACATGTGCCGTTGGCAATCAAATCCTGCGCATTGCCAAGATAAACGTCCGTTCCGTGGGACAATCCCGCAATCTGCAAAAGGTCGGAGAAGGTCTTTGGCTGGGTGTCAATGAGCATCTGACGAACGAAGTTCGTTCCGACCTCGGGCAGTGAAAATGTTCCCGTAACACTGCCGCACTGCTCGGGCGTAATTCCTAAAGCCTCGGTCGATGTAAATAGACTCATAACCTGCGGGTCGCTCATGGTTATGCCTGAAATAGGTACGCCGGTGTATTCCTCGAGGTATTTGTAAATTGTCGGCACATCGTGCCCCAGCTCGTCAAGCTTGAGGATAGTGTCGTGTATCGAATGGAAATCGAAGTGGGTGGTTATGGTGTCGGAATCCTTCTTGTCGGCGGGGTGCTGCACAGGGCAGAAGTCCTCAATTTCGTACTCGCGGGGTACTACAACCATGCCGCCCGGGTGCTGACCCGTGGTGGATTTAACGCCCATACAGCCTTTCTTCAACCGTTCAATTTCGGCGGCGGGCAGATGAAGTCCCATTTTCTCCTCATAGCCCTTTACATAGCCATATGCAGTTTTTTCCGCAACGGTGGAAATCGTACCGGCCTTGAAAACGTTGTCCTTGCCGAAAAGCTCTTCGGTGTATTTGTGAACCTTGGACTGCACCTCGCCCGAAAAGTTAAGGTCAATATCAGGCTGTTTGTCGCCGTTGAAGCCCAAAAATGTTTCAAACGGTATTTCGTGACCGTCGCGGTTCAATTCCGTGCCGCACTGCGGGCACTTTTTAGGCGGCAGGTCGAAGCCTGAGCCGTATTCAAGGCTCTTTTCAAAAAACTCACTCCACTTACATTTCGGGCAGACGTAATGCGGCGCAAGGGGGTTGACCTCCGATATACCCGACATCGTGGCGACGAATGATGAACCTACAGAACCTCTGGAGCCGACGAGATAGCCGTTAGCCTCAGAGTAGGCAATCAGCTTCTGCGCCGTCATATACATGACCGCGAAGCCGTTGCCGATGATGGAATTAAGCTCCTTATCCAAACGCGCCTGAACATATTCGGGCAGCGGATCGCCGTAAATCTCGTGGGCACGCTGAGTGGAAATATCGCGAAGCTGCTGCTCCGCCCCGTCGATTGACGGAGGGAACACTCCGTCGGGAATAGGCTTTATATCCTCCACCATATCGGCTATTTTATTTGTATTGGTGACAACTATCTCATACGCCTTTTCGGGCGGCAGGTAATCAAATTCAGCCAGCATTTCCTCGGTAGTGCGGAAGTAAAGCGGTGCCTGCTTGTCGGCGTCGTCAAAGCCCTGGTGAACCATAAGCACCTTGCGGAATTCCGAATCCTCGGGATCCATAAAATGCACGTCGCAGGTGGCAACTACCGGCTTTCCCAGCTTGTCGCCCAGCGCGATGATTTTCTTGTTTATCTCTATCAAGCCCTCACGGTTCTTAACCATGCCGTTGCGCAGCATAAATTCATTGTTGCCCAGCGGCTGAATTTCGAGATAGTCGTAGAAATCGGCGATCTTTTCGATTTCACGCTCACTGCGTCCGCTTAAAATCGCCTGATACAGCTCGCCCTGTTCGCAGGCGCTTCCCAAAATCAAGCCCTCGCGGTGCTTGAGAATGTCGCTGCGGGTAATTCGCGGCTTGCGGTGGAAATGTTTTAAATTGGAGGCGGAAATCAGCTTATAAAGATTTTTTAACCCCTTGAGGTTTTTCGCCAGAATTATCTGATGATTCGGGCGAAGCTTAGTGGTATCGGTACATTTTGCCTTGGTATTTATGTCGTTGACGCACTCTACCTCTTTTTCCTTTTCGAGCAGCTCAAACTCCTTTTGTACTATCTGAGCGAGTGCGAGAGCATCGTCACACGCGCGGTGATGCTCAAAGGGCGGTATCTCCAGATAATCCGCAATGGTATCCAGCTTGTGATTTTTCAGTGTCGGATGAAGTGCGCGCGCCAGCGGAACGGTGTCTATATACACAGGCTCAAATTCAATGCCGCAGCGTTCGCAGGCGGCTCTCATAAAGCCTATATCGAAGTTTGCGTTGTGGGCGATAAATATAGGATTTTCGCCGCAGTATTCGAGGAAAGAGCGAATCGCCTCATCCTCATCGGGAGCGTCCTTCACCATTTCGTCTGTAATACCTGTCAGTTCCACGATTTTGGGCGGAATTGCTATGTGGGGATTGACAAATGTGTTGAAATTATCCACTATTTCGTGACCTCTGTATCTGACCGCGCCGATTTCGGTAATCCGCTCGGAAACGGCGCTCAAACCGGTGGTTTCGAGGTCAAACACAATAAACTCGCCGTCCAGCGGGCGGCTGTCCTCACCCTTGACAATATCCACCATGTCATCAATATAGTATCCCTCTATGCCGTAGAGAATTTTGATAGGCTTGCCGTTCTTTTTGCAGGCCTTGGCGGCATTCATAGCATCGGGAAACGCCTGTGCAACTCCGTGGTCGGTTATGGCAATTGCCGGCATACCCCAGTCGGCGGCACGTTCAACCAGCTTCTTTGTGGGAGTCATAGCGTCCATTGCCGACATGTTGGTATGCAGATGAAGCTCCACTCGCTTGACCTCGGCATTGTCGGTGCGCTTCTGCTCCTTCATTGCGGCAATACACTGAGGACGCACGGCAAATTCATGGTCGAAGTCGTCGAATTTGTAATCGCCCTGCACAGCCACGCACTTGCCCTCGCCCAGCGAGCCTAAGAACTCGGATTCATCCTTTTTTGCAATCATTTTTACTGTACATGACGAGGTTCTGTCGGTGAGATAAAACGATACTATCACCTTATCCCCCGCCTTTGTGTCCTTGGTGCTGAAATTGAAAATAGTGCCGTAGACCGTCACCTTTTTATAATTAGGATTCAGGTCAACCATGCTCACGGCGGGGACACTTTTTGGAGTACCGTAAATTATCTCCGGGTCGGAGTATTTTTCGGGGATTCCTTCAAATGTCAGACTTGCCGGACCCTCCTGTACCTTGACCTTCTTGGCGCGCACCTCACCTGTAAATTCGGGGCGCGATGGCGCAGGCGCGTCCTCCCACGGCGGCGGCTCAATTGACGCTGACTGCGGCGGCGGCTGAGGAAGCGGACGCTCCACGGGCGGCGGCTCGGGCAGAGGCACATGAACAGGCGCGCTCTCATCCACCGTCAGCTTAATTTCAACATGGCGTCCGAATTCCTCCTGCACCAGCTTTACAAATTCATCGCTGAAATGCTTTTCCTCCAGAATAGCCAGCGCATTGTGCGCAAGCTCACATTCCACAAGGTTATTCGCGCCGTCAAACGTCCAGCGACAATTTACAAACGAGCCGTTGACCGTGGAAATCTGCCGCTTCAGCTCCAGCACCATGTCATTGAGCACAGATTTATTGAAGCATTTTTCGGGGAAACGCGGCTTTATCATCACCGAACTGAAATTATACCGTTCGAGAATCTCATGTTCGGCTTTAAATAGCAGCTCGCGGTCTATGTATTCGCAGAAATCGGCGTAGACTATCATGGCGTGACATTTTTCAGTAAATCGAATTTTTGTTATATCTCCGTCACTTATCTGCTTTACTCCGTAGCCGTCCGCACATTCAACGAATATATCGGTAATCTTGCTTGTCATAGGCTAAAAGTTTTCTCCTTCCTCACAAATATTTATTTACAAAGTCTTTGTAAAACATATAATGCGGTTTGCTTCTGTAAATCCTACATTCAGATGAAAATCTAAACTCACACTGTTGTCAAGCTCACAGTCACTTGCAAACTCCGAGCAGCCCTTTAATTTAGCCCATTCTTCGCATTGAAGCAGCAGGGCTTTTGCATAGCCGCGGTTTCTGTACTGCGGCATTACAAATATTCCCTCCAGATAGCCTACAGGACTGCTGACTGTTCCCTCTACATAATCATGCCGAAGCTGACACTGCGCAAATCCCACAGGTTGGTTATCTGCTTCTGCCACAAACACCGCACCTGAGTCACTGCCGACAATTTCGGCAAACATCTCAAATAATTCCTCAGCGGTGTGGCTATCCCACATAATAACAGCCATTTGAGCGACAGCGGGAATGTCACTCTCGTCAGCCTTGCGAATTATCAACTTATTTCTGCCTCCAGTCGATAAGTTTTATACTATAAATGAGCAGATATGTAAAATTGTACAATAAATCATAATTTATCTGAGTGACATCCACTTGAAAATCTTCGATTTTCTCGTTAGTTTTTTATTTGCTTCGCATTTTTCCTATTGCTAGTTTCTCTTGCACTTTAGTTTTGTGGGGGGGTTTCCACAACCACACCCACACCGGCGCTGACCCACCCCCCCCCCCCACCCGCCAGCCCCCCGGGATTCCCCCCCAAGCGGACGCTAAGGTTAAAAAAA
>JAQXFQ010000041.1 GCA_029005175.1 Bacillota bacterium | reverse complement strand
AAGGGGTAAAACTATGAGATATACCAATATAGATAAAGAAAAAGCCAATGGTGTAGTCTATACTCCGAGAGCTATGGCAGAGTATTTGGCAAAAGAAATGGTCAAACATAAGGCCATTGACAATGCCTCTAATACAATTAGAATATTAGATCCCGCCATCGGAAAAGGTGAACTAGTTTTTGCATTATTAAAAGCTATTAGTCCTTCTTCCAATCAAATTGAAGTAGTGGGATATGAAACAGATCTGACTGTATGTGAAGAAACAACAGCAGAGTTATTACACGCTTTCCCCAATGTTAAGATTTCAATAAAAAACGAAGATTTTTTAGTAGCTGTAGAAAAACACACAACGGGTTTATTTGATTATGTTATTGCAAATCCTCCTTACATTCGCACACAAATTATGGGTAGCGACAAAGCACGAGAGCTCTCCTCCAAGCTTGGATTATCAGGAAGAGTCGATATTTATTATGCTTTTATTGTATGCACAAATTCAGTTTTAAAAGAAAGCGGTATTGCAGGATATATTACATCAAATAAGTTTCTTACTATTAAATCAGGAAGCTCTGTGAGAGATTATATTCTTGATAATTATAAGGTTCACCAGATTACAGATTTGGGTGATACCAAGTTGTTTTCTGCTTCAGTTTTGCCTTGCATTATTGTGTTTTCAAAAGGCAAAACAGTAGATCGAAACGAGGTTTCTTTTACATCAGTTTACCAAACATTTTCCGATGTTATTAACGGTAAAATTGATGACGTGTTTGACGCCATCTTTAAATCTGGCCATTATCAAATACCTGATGGCAGGACATATGCATATCAACAAGGGGTTATGCAGAGCATTGAAAAAGGTGCTCTTTGGAATATTCAATCGGATAAAACCCAAAAATGGCTTACCGCAGTTGAACGAAATACTTGGCAAAAATTTTCCGATATCGGTAAAATTCATGTAGGAATAAAAACTACAGCGGATAATGTTTTTATTGGTAATGATTGGAATGGGGATAAAGAAGATATAGAACTTTTACGTCCTTTGATTACTCATAGAAATGCAGGGCAAATTATTCCTAATGATTCTGATTTATGGAAAGTTTTATATACCCATACAACTGAAAATGGAAGAAAAAAAGCATTAGATATTGATAATTATCCCAAAGCTAAAGCTTATCTCTTGCAACATTATGAGCAACTGTCTAATCGTAAATATGTTATTCAAGCAAACCGAAATTGGTATGAAATATGGGTGCCACAAAATCCAGAATCTTGGAAACATCGTAAAATCGTATTTCGTGATATTTCTAAACATCCACAATTTTGGTTAGATACTTCTGGCGCAGTAGTTAATGGTGATTGTTATTGGATTGAGATATATGACTATGTAATAGAAGATGTAATTTATTTAGCATTAGCAATAGCTAATAGTCGATTCATTGAAAAATACTACGATATCAAATTTAACACAAAACTCTATTCAGGCAAAAGAAGATTTATGTCTCAATATGTCGAGCAATTTCCTATTCCTTTGTACACTACTGAACTTGCTCAAGAGGCAATTGTGCTCGTAAAACAAATTATAGCCGAGAAAAACAAAAACGCAGTTCTCGGCTATAAAGAAAAATTAGATTGTGTTGTTGATAAGATATTTGCTTAGTCAAAGAAATTTGTAGGCAGAGGTAATTGTATTTTTGCATTCTGCCCCTTGAATAAAGGAAAATGATTGGCGAATTCATATCCGGCAACAACATATAGTCTGTTTAGTCTAATGTAATGACCTTCTACAGAACCGTCAAATATGACATAGCGAACATCATCACTATAAAATGTTGTATCTCCGATTGTTACGATAGGGGCTCCATCCTCCGGAGAGTGCAATCCCAAGTCAATTGTTGGAGATGTTTGTAGCTTGATTTCCAATAACTGATTTGCTATGTCAGGATAGCTACCATCATCTTCATATACTGAATAGCCAAGATGCTGACAAATCAATTCGTGTAGTTCTGCGCCTCTATTTCTCTCTTGTAATGGATTGAGGTAATCTATGCAAAGGCCAACCATTGGCAGGAGCCTTTCGTATATTTCTGCAATAGGCAAAAGTTGATTAGGCGAAGGATAATAATTAGGGTTAACACTACACAACGAACTGTGTGGATGGATAATCCAATTAGCAACAGTAATAGTATCTTCGGAAAAAAGATAACTGTTCTCAAAAGAGTTCATAGTTGCCTGATATTTCGTCGTTAATTTTCCTGTTCGATCAAATTCTGCAAGAGTCTCTCCGGAAACTACTCTTACGCATGTAATAACATCATCCTCGTCAACTCGAAGAAAAACATATCTTCTTGCTGCATCGACTTCTTCATTCCAAATTTGAACATTCATACTCTTTTGTGTATAAACATCAAAATTTTGTCCTGGAAATCTCGGCTGTGTTTTTACAAAAGAGCGAGGTGTTGGATATCCTAATGCCTCACAGATTTTAGTTTTGACAACTTTGGAGCGTGTTCTTAACGGCAAACCTTCAAGAGAAAATCCAACGAGGGAATCAGATAAAATTCGTTCTAAAGTATATGTAGGAATAAATAATTCTCTATCATCGGGATCTATAGGATCGTAAATAGACATACCACTATCGTATATGTTTTGAATGTAGTTAATCATTGGCTTTTTCCTCCAGAAATAATTTATATGTTTCTATTTCGAGAGCATCCGCAATTCGCTGGATATTCTCAAGCGAAATACTTCTGCGATAACATTCGATTGCACTGATATAGGTGCGGTGCATACCACATTTGTCAGCAAAAGCTTCTTGAGACATTCCTAATTCAGTACGATATTTCTTTAAGTTGGTTCCAAACACTTTCACAATATCCATAGTTGCAATCCTCCTAATTATATATTATAATATCGTTGAATACTATAAGTCTACACACAATAAGTATCTAACACCGGTTTAATAATTTCCTGCCCCCCGATGCCCGTGAGAATTCGTCAAAACCCCGATAATCGGCGGTAGAATGTACAAATAAACTATAAGTTTACCTCCCGGATAATTTGTGCATATAATTAATTATAGGGTCAATATATATAAAAAATAAAAAGAATATTTGTTATTATGACTTTTTAATGACAAAATTATTAAAAAAATATTGACAAATTGAAAGTAACGTACTAAAATAACCATTACCAACAGTTTGACATACCGACCAAAACGCATTGAGTAAGACAGATTGAGAATGTATTTGCTATAAAGATGTACTGTTACGCAATTTGTCATATACCGAAATGCGGCTTCAGCCATCGCACGAAACTGCAAATTAACATTGCGGCTGCGCGACGACCGGATGTTTTTGATTAGCTGCCGAGTGTTGAGTGAATTTTTTTCAATAAAGGATGCGATAAAAATGAACACACTGGTTATCATCTTGATCGCGGCTGTACTTTTAGTAGGAGCGTATATGTTGTACGGTCGCTGGCTGGCAAACAAGTGGGGCATAGACCCGACTGCCAAAACGCCGGCTCAGGTTAACGAGGACGGTCAGGACTATGTGCCTACCAACGGCTGGACGGTTTTCAGCCATCAGTTTTCATCCATTGCGGGCGCAGGACCTGTCACCGGAGCTATTCAGGCTGCCGTATTCGGCTGGGTGCCCGTGCTTCTGTGGGTGCTTATCGGCGGTATTTTCTTCGGTGCCGTCACCGATTTCGGCGCACTTTATGCAAGCGTAAAAAACAACGGCAAATCCCTGGGCGTGCTCATTGAAAAGTACATCGGCAAGTTTGGACGCAAGCTTTTCCTGCTTTTCTGCTGGCTCTTTACCCTGCTGGTAATCGCAGCATTTGCTGATATGGTCGCCGGAACATTCAACGCGTTTGCTTTGGTTGACGGTGTAAACCAGCTCTCTCCCGCTGCCGAAACAAACGGCGCGGCAGGCTCTATATCACTGCTCTTTATGGCATTTGCAGTTGTATTAGGTCTTTTGACCAAGAAGTTTAATATCACCGGCTGGAAAAGTGCTGTTTTGGGACTTGTATTTACCGTTGCGGCTTTGGGTCTCGGCATGCTGATTCCGATTACCGCCGGAAAAATGACATGGACATATATCACATTTATCTATATTTTCTTTGCTGCCGTAATGCCTATGTGGCTTTTGAAGCAGCCGCGCGACGCTATGACTACATATATGTTTGTGGGCATGATAGCAGGCGCGGTGCTCGGACTTCTTGTGGCACATCCCTCTATGAATCTGCCGATGTTTACGGGCTTCCACAATGAAGCTCTGGGCGACCTTTTCCCGATTCTGTTTGTCACCGTTGCATGCGGTGCTGTTTCCGGCTTCCACAGCCTGGTATCCTCAAACACATCTTCAAAGACTATTGCAAATGAAAAAGATATGCTCAAGGTCGGCTACGGCGCAATGGTACTGGAAAGCCTTCTGGCCGTGCTGGCTCTGTGCGTCGCAGGTGCCGCAGCTGCTGCTGACGGTACACCCGCAGCAGGCACACCTTTCCAGATATTCTCAAACGGTGTCGCAGGCTTCCTCGAGATGTTCGGCATACCGATCTATGTTGCACAGTGCTTTATGACAATGTGCGTTTCGGCTCTTGCGCTTACCAGCCTTGACGCTGTTGCGCGTATCGGACGCATGAGCTTCCAGGAGCTTTTCAGTGTTGACGATATGAAGAATGCCGCTGTGTGGAGAAAGGTGCTTTGCGACAAGTATTTTTCAACCATTATAACACTGGCACTTAGCTTCGTCCTCACCAGAATAGGATATGCCAACATCTGGCCGCTGTTCGGCTCTGCCAACCAGCTTCTTTCCGCGCTGGTGCTGGTCACGCTCTGCGTATTCCTCAAGGTTACCGGCAGAAGCAACAAAATGCTCTTCCCGCCGCTCATTATTATGCTCTGCGTAACAGGTACTGCACTGGTTCAGCGCACAATCGCACTCGTAAAGGCAATATCGGCAGGCAGTGCAACTTTCCTCGTAGAGGGACTTCAGCTTATCATTGCCGTGTTGCTCATAGCTCTCGGTCTGACAATAGTTGTAAATTCACTGCGCGCCTACTTTAAATCCAAGGCAAGAGAAGAAGTCGATAAAACCTCGACTGAGGCTTAAGTTTTATTTCTGACATATTGACAAATCAGAGAATACAGACTATCATAAAAAATACAAGTGGCATTGACCTACAATAAAAGCTTATTGCGGGGCAATGCCATAAGTTTATATATGGGAAATTTATAGCAAAGGATTAAAAAAATGGCTCAGATTACATTTACGGTCGCACAGGATATGGACGGTATTTCGGTCTATAATTTTCTGCGTGCAAAGTGCGAGGTGTCCTATCGGCTGATAAAGCGGCTCAAGCGTGTGCCTATGGGGATTACCGCCAACGGCGGGCACATACGCACCATCGACCCTCTGCAGGGCGGCGATATTGTCACTCTGAATATCCCCGACGACGAGAATCCCACTGTTCCAAATGAACTGCCCATAGACATAATTTATGAGGACGCTCACATCGCGGTTATCAATAAATCCTCCGGCATGCCTGTTCACCCCGCTCGCGATCATGTCACAGATACGCTCGCCAATGCGTTTTCCGCTCACCTTATAGCCAATGGTGAGCCTAATTCGGCTTTTCGCGTGATAAACCGCCTCGACCGCGATACCACGGGACTTGTGCTTGCCGCAAAAAACAGCCACGCCGCTTCTCAGCTTCACGGTCACACCGATAAGGTGTATTATGCGATTTGCCAGGGACTTCTCACAGGCAGCGGGACGATCGACGCGCCTATACGAATCATGGAGGGACACGGTATTCAGCGCGAGGTCGGTGAGGGAGGCGTAAGCGCGATCACTCATTGGACTGCCCTTAAAAATATGCACATCACCGCGCCGAACGGTAATATCCACGACCTGACTCTGCTCAAAATTCACCTTGAAACAGGTCGAACTCACCAGATACGCGTGCATTTCACTTCGCTTGGCATGCCGCTTGCCGGTGACGATATGTACGGCGGCTCATGGGATTTGATTAAAAGGCAGGCTCTTCACTGCGGTCAATTGAATTTCTGTCACCCGGTCACGGGCGAACCTATGGAATTCACTGCACCGCTGCCGCAGGATATGGAGGATTTGTGTCAGTAGTATAAATCATAATTTAACATAGAGTACGCAACGCCGGGAATCCACGGGTAGACCGCCTTTCCTTGAATGGCGGCGGTCCTCTTGGCGGGGTCGTGGGGCAGCGCCCATCGTGGGGGTGTGGGGGCAAC
>JAQXFQ010000040.1 GCA_029005175.1 Bacillota bacterium | reverse complement strand
GCGGGGTCGAGGGGCAGCGCCCATCGTGGGGGCGTGGGGGCAAAGCCACCACAAAGCTAAAGTGCAAGAAAAACTTGCAATAGGAAAAATGCGAAGCTCATAAAAAACTAACGAGAAAATCGAAGATTTGCGAGTGGACGTTACGCAGATAAATTATGATTTAGATTAAATTTAATGGATAAATTCGATATTCCCCCGTAAAATGGTGGAGTATCGAATTTTACCTATGTTCGCTTAAAATGCAAGGTGCTGTTTTTTATGAACACTTTTATAGAAAGATTTAAACATGATATAAAAAGTGAAAATCACATACTTGATTTGAAAATATTCGGTACGCCCGAAGAAGTATATTTTCAAGTTCATCAAATTAAAGACAAAGGTATTATGCTGTTTTGGAACCACGCTCGATTTGGCGGTGAATTCGTTAAGTTGGTGAGAGATTTCAGAGATAACAGAAATTTTTCTCACGAAAGTAAGGCTCATGATATTATAAATCACCGTGATTTTTCGGATTATATAAGGGAGAATTTCATGCCGCTTTACAGTACGGTTTTAAATGATGAACAGCAGTCTGTTATAAAAGATGTGCTGACGGCAGATATTCCATTGGATGTAAAATATCACAAAGGAAAAGACGGTTTCCATTTCATTCTTACAATATATGGTGAAAATTGTAAAAAAGAACGCATGTATACAAGTTGGTGTTATCTACCGGATGAATGGCGTGTTATTGCAAAGATGATAAACATGTTTGCCGATCTGGCACATATTGATTATTATGTTAATTAATTATACAAAGGATGAAATAAACAATGGCAGAAAAAATCAGGCTTCAAAAGATGATTGCCGACTGCGGCATTGCCTCGAGGCGCAAGGCGGAGCAGCTTATCGCCGAGGGCAAGGTTCGCGTAAACGGCAAGGTTGCGCAGATAGGCGACAAGGTTGACCCGAAAAATGACAAGGTGACTGTCGGCTCAAAGAAATTAGTGCCGCAAAACAACCGCAAGGTCTACATAATGCTGCACAAGCCGCGCGGATTTGTCACCACGATGGATGATGAGCTGGGACGTAAGTGTGTAGCCGAGCTGGTGGCAAATGTGGAACAGCGCGTCTTTCCTGTGGGACGCCTTGACCGCGACAGCGAGGGACTGCTGCTGATGACAAACGACGGCGAATTTGCCAATTACATCTCGCACCCACGCAGTCATGTTTCCAAAACCTATCGCGTAACCGTGCGTCAGCAGGTCACGGAGGATATGCTGGCGAAGCTGTCGGAGGGATTGATGATAGACGGTCAGATGACACTGCCGGCGGACGTCAATCTCATTGTCAAGGAAGAAAATCGCAATGTAATGCAGATTACGCTTTATGAGGGACGCAACCGACAGATTCGCAAAATGTGCGAGGAATTGGGTCTGGAGGTCATACGCCTGAAGCGCATTGCCATAGGCAACGTCAAGCTGGGCATGCTCAAGCAGGGTGATTGGCGCGATTTGAACGATGACGAGCTGCGTTCGCTCACAGCTTCGGCTCAGATTTCAGCGGCGAAACAGCGGCGCGCACAGAAAAAGAAAAAGTAAGCGAGGATTGACACATGTTAGAAATTCATCCGCTCAGCGGCGAGAACTTAAAAGAATATATTGCGGCAAACGGGCTTGCTGACGAGTCCGCTGTGCTTATGGCCAATGAGAACGGCGGGGAAACCGGCAGCCTTTCGCTGACTGTCGAGGGATTGGCGCAGAACGCAGTCGCGACCATTCACACATTGCAGGCGAACGACGTTTTTACAGAAGAACTTTTGATTCGCGCCGCAGCATCTTACGCGTTTAACCGCGCCGTACCTAAGGTTGCAGCTCCGAAATCGCTGCACGACCCTGTTTTTGAAAAAATCGGGTTTAAAATTGATGAACAAATTACATCAATTAATACAGAAAAAGTGGTGCATTTATGTAAAAAATAGGGAAATTTTGAGCGAGTAACAAATAAAATCTTGTATATGTGCCGTGTGTGTAATATAATTAATGTAAAAATATGATTTTTATATACCGCAGTTGCGGCGGAGTTATTCGTCAATGCCGTAGATACGCTTGATGATGCCGTAAATTCGGTATTGAGGGATGTCCTTCGACACTTCCTCGGATGTATAACTATAGGGGGTTCAGCAATGAGTGTAGAAAGCAAATTGCAGGAAGTTCTTGAAACAAAAGAAACTGTAAAAGGTACTGTGGCTTACGAGCGTCTGACAAAGCTGTTTGACGAAGGCTCGATGGTGGAATTTGATTCCATGGTCAAGTCCGAGGGCGGTCTTGCAGAGGTTGTCACGGCTTACGGCAGTGTCGACGGCATGCGCGCATACGCATTTGCGCAGAACGGCGATATAGCCGGCGGCGCAATTTCCAAGGCACAGGCAGGCAAAATTAAGAAGGTCTATGATTTTGCGGCTAAGACAGGTACACCTGTTATCGGTATTTATGATTCTCAGGGTGCTCGTCTTAAGCAGGGCGGAGAGATCCTCGCGGCTTACGGTGATATGCTCCTGTGGAGCAGCAATCTGTCGGGCGTTGTTCCCCAGATTTCTGTAGTCGCAGGCACATGCGTCGGCACAAATGCACTTATTGCTTCAAGTGCTGACATTGTTATCGCCGCAGAGGGCGCTGATTTCGGCATTGAGACAAACGGCAGCGAAAAGAAGGCTGAAAACACAGCCGAGAGCGTTCATATTCTCACAAAGAATGTTGATGAGGCTATCGCAAAGGCTCGTCAGCTCGTTGCTATGCTTCCCTCTAATAACCTCGGAGTTGCTTTGGGCTGCGATTATGAAGCTCCCGTAGTTTCCGGGGAGGAACTCAACGCTGTTGCGGGCACAATCGGCACAGACGCCAAGGTCGCAACCTACATCACATCGGCTGTTGTCGATGCCGGCAGCCTGATTGAATTCCAGGAGAGCTACGGCAGAACCGTGCTCACAGGCTTGGCTTCAGTTGATGGTGAGACAGTGGGCGTTGTTGCTACAAGAAGCAGATACAACAGCGGCAAGATCGATGCTGACGGCTGCACAAAGGCGGCAAGATTCGTGAGATTCTGCGACGCATTTTCTATTCCTGTTGTAACTCTCGTTGATACCTATGGCTTTGATTCTGTCCGTGACGCCGCAAAGCTGACACACGCTTATGCCGAAGCTACCACAGTCAAGCTCGCAGTCATCACAGGCGCAGCTTACGGTCCCGCATTCGTAGCAATGGCAGGCCGCGCGGCAAATGCAGACTTCACCGTTGCTTGGCCGAGCGCAGTTATCGCACCTCTCGCACCCGAAACATTTGCCGCCATCATGTACGGCGACAAGCTCAAGGGCGTTGACGATCCCGCCGCAAAGCGCGTTGAAATCGTCAATGAGTACAAGGATACCCTTGCTTCTCCCGCAGCAGCAGCGGCAGACGGATACATTGATGATGTTATCGCTCCCGCAGACACACGCGCTATGGTATCCGCTTCGCTCGAAATGCTCTCAAGCAAGAAAGTAACTCGCCTGCCCAAAAAGCATTCCAATATCCAGCTTTAAGTCTTTATTAATAAAGTATAAAATCAGAGTATAAACTCGTGACATATATCAGGAGGAATAATCCATGAAAAATTTGAAGATTACCGTTAACGGTGTAGCTTATGACGTTCAGGTTGAAGAAGTGGGCGGCGCAGTGTCCTCCGCACCCGCAGCAGCAGCTCCTGCAGCGGCACCCGCTGCTCCCGCAGCTCCCAAGGCAGCTCCTGCAGCAGCAGGCGGGGAGTCTGTAGATTCTCCGATGCCCGGCACAGTGCTTGAAATCAAGGTCAAGGTCGGTGATTCTGTAAAAGCCGGCGACACACTCATAGTTCTCGAAGCTATGAAGATGGAAAATGCTATCGCTGCTCCCAAGGATGCAAAGGTTGTAGCTGTTAATGTCACCAAGGGACAGAGTGTTGAGTCCGGTGCTTCACTCGTTACTTTGGGCTAATTTCTTGATTTGGAGGTGCTGACATTGGCACAGATTAAAGTAACAGAAACAGTGCTGCGTGACGCTCACCAGTCACTGATTGCCACAAGAATGACAACCGAAGAAATGCTTCCCATGCTCGCAGACTTGGATAAGGTCGGTTTTCATTCACTCGAATGCTGGGGCGGCGCAACATTTGACGCTTGCCTCCGCTTCCTTAACGAAGATCCGTGGGAGCGTCTGAGAACTATCCGCAAGGCTTGCCCAAACACCAAGCTTCAGATGCTTTTCAGAGGTCAGAATATGCTGGGCTATCGTCATTATGCCGACGATGTTCTTGAATATTTCGTTGCAAAGTCAATTGACAACGGTATAGATATAATGCGTATTTTCGACGCCCTCAACGATATAAGAAATCTCGAAACATCCATCAACGCCGCAAAGAAGTACGGCGGACATGTTCAGGGATGTATTTCATACACCACAGGTCCCGTGTTTACGCTTGACTACTATACCAAGTATGCCAAGACTTTGGAGGATGCCGGCGCGGATTCTATCTGCATTAAGGATATGGCTGGCCTGCTCACTCCTTACGGCACATATGACCTCGTTAAGGCTCTCAAGGAAACAGTTAAGATTCCGATTCAGCTCCACACACACTACACCTCCGGTCTTGCTTCCATGACATTGCTCAAGGGTATTGAAGCCGGTGTTGACGTTATTGATACAGCCATGTCTCCGCTCGCTCTGGGTACATCTCACCCGGCAACAGAGTCCATGGTTGCCGCTCTCAAGGGCACAGAGTACGACACAGGTCTTGACCTCAACCTTCTCGCTCATATTCGCGATTATGTTGAGACTCTCCGTCAGAAGTATCTCGAAAGCGGTTTGATGAACACAAAGGTTCTCGAAGTTGACTCTAAGACACTTCTTTATCAGGTACCGGGCGGAATGCTCTCCAACCTCGTATCTCAGCTTAAAGAAGCAGGTAAGCTGGATAAGCTTGATGAAGTTCTCAACGAAGTTCCGCGTGTTCGTGAGGATGCAGGTTATCCGCCTCTCGTTACACCGACCTCTCAGATCGTCGGTACACAGGCAGTGCTCAACGTAATCTGCGGCGAGCGTTACAAGATGACCACGAAGGAATTCAAGGGTCTTGTTCAGGGCACATACGGCAAGACACCTGTTGCTATTGATCCCAAGTTCCGCAAGAAGATTATCGGCGACCTTGAGCCGATTGACTGCCGTCCCGCTGATCTCCTTGAGCCTGAGCTGGACAAGCTCCGCGCTGAGATGACAGAATATCTTGAGCAGGAAGAGGATGTTCTCTCCTATGCATGCTTCGGTCAGGTTGCAACTAAGTTCTTCCAGAAGCGCCGCGATGCAAAGTATGGCATTGACAGCGCACATGCTGACATGACTGAGAAGGTTCATCCCGTCTAATATTTAAATCAAATCCCGATGCTTGCAAGAAGTGTCGGGATTTTTTGTCATGTGACGAAAATTTTTAAGTTTTTCCAACCATTTTGGGTTTTGAAAGGTTATATTGATGGAAGCGTTAAATGATAATTTACAGTAGCACTAAAGTAGGACACCTACAATGGGAATCCAAGGGGGCAGGCCCTCTTGGTGGGGTCGAGGGGCGGCGCCCTTCGTGGGGTCGTAGGGGCAAAGCCCCTACAAAGCTAAAGTGCAAGAAAAACTTGCAATAGGAAAAAAGCGAAGCCCATAAAAAGACTAACAAGAAAATCTTTGATTTTCGAGTGGACGTCAATCAGTTAAATTATGATTTACGTCAACACACATAAACGAAAGGAGTTTTTAACCATGAAGGTAAAGAAAGTGGAAAATTATGACGCGGGGTATTCCCGTAAAGGTTTGTTAAAAAAGGGAGCTTTGGCATTAACTGCGGTCTCACTCGTATGTGGCGGTATGGCATCATGCGATAATGGTGTAGTAGGCGATGTTGAATATATTCCCGATGAATACGATGGTGGAATGACATGCGTTTCGTCAGATGAGGTTTCGTCCGACTGCGAAAGTGACGAAATATTAACCTTGGATGGCGATGTGGTGTATGTCCCTGATAACAGCGAAAGTTGAATTATGAACCTATCTTTGATTTTAACTAAGCAGTGCAATCTGCGCTGTAAATACTGTTTTGAGTCGCATGAATCCTGCGCCATGAGCGAGGAAACAGCCCTTGCGGCGGTGAATTTCGCGGCGAAAAACAGTTTGCGAAGCTGCGGAATTTCTTTCTTCGGCGGAGAACCGCTGCTGCAAAAAAATCTGATTTATAAGTGTGTGGAGCATGCTGAAGCCCTTGCCGACAAGCAGTTCAATTATAACATGACCACCAACGGATTGCTGCTGGACGAAGAATTTTTGAAATTTGCGGCGGAAAACAGAATCAGAATCGCCATGTCACACGACGGCTTGATGAGCTGCGCAAATCGTGTTTATGCTGACGGGCGGGACTGTCTTGCCGCGCTTGACGAGAAACTGGCACTGCTGCTGAAATATCAGCCTAAAGCCTTTATTATGGCAACCGTCGCAGTGAATACTGTTGATTCGGCGGCCAAGTCAGTGATTTATCTGTATGAAAGCGGTGTCAGAACGCTCAATCTTGCCATAGATATGCGCCCTGACGCCGGTTGGAATGAAGAAGCTTTGAACGTGCTGTCAGGTGAATTTGACAAAATATCTGAATATTTATTGGACAAGTTTACTGAGGATAATGAGATTTCATTTAATTCATTTGATGAGAAGATTTTTAATATCACCAAGAATAAACCGAAGCACCTTTGTCAGCTGGGAAAACGCAAGGTAATGATAGATGTAGACGGCGCGATATATCCCTGTATTCAGTTCAACGGGCGCTCTGAATATCGCATGGGAAATGTGTATGACGGCATTGACTCGGCGGCACAGAATAAAATATATCATCAGAGTATAAAGAAGCCCGAATGCTGCAACGGGTGCGCGCTGGAATCACGGTGCGTCAACGACTGCTCCTGTGCGAATTTTCAGCAGTGCGGCGATATGAACACGGTTTCGCCTGTGCAGTGCGCCTATCAGCGCATTGTAATTGAAAAGGCGGACAGTCTGGCGCGAAAAATGCTTGAAGCGGACGAGGGACGTTTTATAAAAAGATACATGAACTGAAAAGCAGGGGAGAGCGCAGTTTATGATATGCCATATATTTCTAAAGAAGCGAAATATGGGGTTGAATTATAAAGAATAATATGAATAAGCATATGTAAGCAAAAATTAACATGAAATGTATTGCACACGGAGGATATATTTGATATAATATAGCAAGTTATTCTAACCAACCGTGAAAGGAAGTTAAAATTATGTACGCAGATATGCTTGATTCCATCGAATTTTTGAAATCCTACGACAGCGACGTTGCCGCAGCAATGGGCGACGAGCTTGCCAGACAGAGAAGAAATCTCGAACTCATCGCCTCCGAGAACCTCGTTTCTCCCGCAGTTATGGCGGCAATGGGCAGCGTCCTCACCAACAAATATGCCGAGGGCTATCCGGGCAAGAGATATTACGGCGGCTGCCAGTGCGTTGATGTTGTGGAGGAAATCGCACGCAAGAGGGCATGTGAGCTTTTCGGCGCAGAACACGCAAATGTTCAGCCCCATTCAGGCGCACAGGCTAACACAGCCGTTTATTTTGCGCTGCTCGAGCCGGGCGACACCGTTATGGGTATGAACCTAGCTGAGGGCGGACATCTCACACACGGCTCTCCCGTAAATATGTCGGGCAAATATTTCAACTTTGTCGCATACGGCGTTGACCCCGAAACACACAGAATCGATTATGATAAGCTGTATGAGAAAGCAATGGAAATCAAACCCAAGATGATCGTTGCAGGCGCAAGCGCATATCCGCGCGCTATCGACTTCGCTAAGTTCAGCGAGATTGCAAAGGCTTGCGGCGCATATCTCATGGTAGATATGGCTCACATCGCAGGCTTGGTTGCGGCAGGTATGCACCAGAACCCTGTTGAGTATGCCGACATCGTCACAACTACAACTCACAAGACTCTCCGCGGTCCGCGCGGCGGCATGATTCTCTGCAAAGAGGAGTATGCAAAGGCTATTGACAAGGCAATATTCCCCGGCACACAGGGCGGTCCGCTCATGCACACAATCGCGGCTAAGGCTGTCTGCCTCGGCGAGGCTCTCAAGCCTGAATTCAAGGCATACGGCAAGCAGATAGTCGCAAACGCGGCGGCTATGGCTGAGGAATTCAACGCACGCGGCGTTAAGATGGTTTCGGGCGGCACAGACAACCACCTCATTCTTCTCGACCTCCGCGACACAGGCATCACAGGCAAGGAGCTTGAGCACCGTCTGGACGAGGTTTATATCACAGCAAACAAGAACACAATTCCCAATGAGCCGCTCAGTCCGTTCGTAACAAGCGGTCTGCGCCTCGGCACACCCGCCGTCACAACACGCGGACTTGTCGAAAAGGACATGAAGAAGATTGCGGAGTACATTTCACTCGCAATCACCGATTTCGAGGGTAGCGCAGACGCAATCCGCGCAGGTGTTACAGAGCTGCTCGAAGCATATCCGCTTTATCAGTAATTTTTTAATTAATTAAAAAAAATTTAATGCGTCTGCATGGTGCATAAGTAGTGCCGTGCAGACGTATTTTTATATGAAGTATCCATATGAAAGTGTTGTAATATTACGAGAAATGAGATATAATTATTATAATAACGGCGATATGGGGGATTGTTTATGGGATATGATGTGTTTATATCGTTTAAGCGCGGTGCATTGGATGGCAGCGGATTGACACGCGACTATGAGCTTGCCGCCGATTTGCACAAGACTCTGCGTGAAAACGGGATAAGTGCGTTTTTCAGCGTCAAGGATTTGTCTACCTCTGCTTTCAGAGATGAAATAGATAACGCGCTGGACGATGCGAAGGTGCTTATAGCGGTCGGAACTAAGCGCGAAAATCTGGAGGCGCAAAATGTTAAATATGAGTGGCGTTCGTTTTATGACGATTTGCTGCAAGGCTTTAAACCCGAGGGAGAGATTTATACATATCTTGAGGGAATGGATCAGATGCAGCTTCCCAGAGCACTTCGTCAGAGACAGTCATTTCAGTCAAATCAAAAGGAAGAGCTTGTTCGCTGGATAAAGGGCAATCTCGGCATGGCAGAAAATCAGCCAATGCCTAAGATTGTATTAAATCCGCAGCCC
>JAQXFQ010000039.1 GCA_029005175.1 Bacillota bacterium | reverse complement strand
ACCTCGGCAGGCTCGGTGAATATAACTTCAGGCTCTCTCTGAACCTCGGCAGGCTCGGTGAATATAACTTCAGGCTCGCTCTGAACCTCGGCAGGCTCGGTGAATATAACTTCCGGCTCGCTCTGAACCTCGGAATGTTTTTCAACCAATTGATCCGCATCAGGAATCGAATCTTCTGTTAATTCAAATATCGAGTTCTTTGAATCAATTTCATCTTCGACGGAATCATCCACAAATGATATTGATTCCAAAGTTTCGTTTTGATCGATACTCTCACTTTCCAAACCGCTGTCATAGCGGCATTCCTCTATGTGCGATTGAAGCTCGATTATAAAATTGCGGGCAATATAATCAAACCTTTTTATTATCGTGTAATTCTTTTTGCAGTCGCTGAATGCCATGCCAAAACCGCAGTCATCCAGGCACACGCATATTTTTTTTATATCATTTTTCAACTCGGAAATATATTTAACTGTATTTTTGACAAGCTTGGATTTCGCCGCATTTTTGGAATAAAACAGCAGTACGACTGCGCAGTTATCAATTCGTTTATAATCCAGCATACGATCCTTATCGTCAAAATAAATATTGCTGTCAAACCATATGTTATATCCCTTTTTGTCCAGATTCTGAAGTATCGGGAACATTCTTTCTGTATCCTTGGACGAGTATTGTACGTATATGTATTTTCCATATCCTGAATATGCTTGAAATAATTTGTACATATCACATTCCCTTTCAATTTTACAGCATTTATAAAAGTAATTATACTCTTTTTGGCAAAAGCCTGTCAACCTAATATCATAATTTCATATGGTTTAATGGAATAGCAGCGTTATGTTACACAATTATTATATAAATTAATTACATTACCGGCAAACCAATAAAAATATTATGATATTTTTGTAAATTATTGGTCGCTAAAGTACAATAAATCTCTGTAAAAATCGTCATCTGAAAAATTATGTAAAACCAAAATAATTGAAGAAAAAATAAATTTAAGAACTATCTAAATAATTTGTCAGTCGTGCGGCGCAAAATTCTGAGCATGATAATATTACAACGGTGAATCAATGGTGAATCAATCATGCACTGTTTTTATAGAGAAAGGATGAAAGGCAATGCAAAATAAAAAAGAAAAAAATTTTAAAAAATTATTTTTCGGAATGCTTGCGGCCGCCGTTATCGGATTTTCGGCATCATCAATCGGCGTCACGATAAGCCAGATTCCGGACGAAATGACAGTATATACCGCCGGCAAGTCGAGCTTTGACACCTTCCTGCCTGTCGAGGTGAATTATAATCAAACACAATCAGGCGAAGCCGATGCAAAACTATTCGGTCTGGTCAAAGTCAAGGAGGTCAATGTCAGCGTCCAAAGTCCCAGAAAGGTGCGGCTGTGCGGAAACATTTTCGGAGTAAAAATGTACAGCGACGGCGTGATGGTGGTAGGTCTGTCGGATTTCGCCTCATACGGCGGAAGTGTAAATCCCGCGCGTGACGCAGGAATATCAGAAGGCGATATAATTAAATCAGTAAACGGCACAGAGGTAAGCAGCAACCGTGATTTTTCTGAATGCATCAAAAAATCAGACGGTGAAATCAATCTTAAAATTCTGACAAAAAACGGTCAGACAAAAAATGTTGCACTTATTCCGCAGTATTCTATCACAGACAAATGTCTCAAAACAGGCATGTGGGTTCGCGACAGTGCAGCAGGAATCGGCACACTGACTTACATTGACCCGCAGAATATGACATTCGGCGGTCTGGGACATGGCATATGCGACGCCGACACTCAGAACATTATCCCCGTCAACGGAGGTGACATTGTAGAAGCTGAAATTATTAACGTCAAGCGCGGCGTCAAAGGCTCCGCAGGCGAAATACACGGCTATCTGCGCAGCGAAAAACTGGGCGAGATAAAATCAAACACCATATGCGGCACATTCGGCGAATATACCGGCAAGCTTCCCGAGGGCAGGGATTATGATATTGCACTCAAACAGGAAATCAAAACCGGAAAGGCGCAGATCCTTTGCAACATCGACGGAAAAGAACCGAAATTTTACGATATATCCATAGACAAAATTAATTACAAAGGCAGCGAGCCGACAAAAAATATGATAATAACCGTTGTCGATGAGGAGCTGATTGCTAAAACCGGCGGCATAGTCCAGGGTATGAGCGGAAGTCCTATAGTGCAGAACGGAAAATTTGTGGGGGCAGTCACTCATGTGTTTGTCAACGACCCCACCTGCGGCTACGGGATTTTTGCCGAAAATATGGTCAGACAGGGTACAAGCTCGGTTTCGACAAAATAGTCCAAAAAACGTCTTTAAACGATATTTTAATCTAATAAATTAAGTGATTATATTCCGTAAATCATATTGATTTTGTGGGAAACAGGTGGTATAATTAAGTCAGTATTTAATTTGTTAAAAAGGGAGAATTCAGAAACTTATGAAAGCAAATATTAAAATACTGGCGGCTGAAAATATAATCAAATCGATACCGCAGTCAGGCGATAAATATTCAGCAGAGATAATTCCACTCGATTCTCATGAAACCGAAATAGTTGAAAAAATAGCATGCATCCAGCCCGACATCGTATTTATCAACATGTTCGGGTTCGGGCCGGATGCTGTCAGTGTAATCAATTCATATTCCTCGCTTTTTACCGAGAGCCGCCCTTGCTTTGCGGTGATGTGCAGCTTTGTCAGCCCGAAGCTGCGCGAGGAGCTTGAACAATGCGGCGCATACAAAATACTCACAGAGCCTTATTCTTCTGAAAGAATTAACGATATTATTATGCACGTCTGCCTCAAAAAACAGCAATCCAACTCATGGAAAATCGTTGCAAGCGTATCTACTATACACCAAATTCACGATGATTCTAAAAGCCTTGACACCGAAAAGCTTGTGAGTGACATTCTGCTGCGCCTTGGTATATCAGAGAGCATCTCGGGCAGCCAACACCTCAAACGCGCAATCGTGCTGGCGGTGGAAAATGAAGAAATGATGTATTCGGTCACTCGGCTGATTTATCCTAAAATAGCGCAGGAATTCGGCACAACACCCTCTGTGGTGGAGCGCAGAATACGCCGCGCGATAGCAGCCGCTTGGGAAAAAAGCGATAGCAGCGTGCTTGAGTCCTACTTCGGTCACACTATAGACCTCGCAAGAGGAAAGCCTGCCAACAGCGAATTTATAGCAATGGTGGCGGACAGAATCAAGCTGAGCAGAAGGGAAAACGAACGTATTGCAGTCGTAAGATAAATCATTACATAACTATAAATGAGCGGATATGTTGGATTGCACAATAAATCATAATTTAGCGGAGAGTACGCAACGCCGGGAATCCAAGGGGGCAGGCCCTCTTGGCGGGGTCAAGGGGCAGCGCCCATTGTGGGGGTGTGGGGGCAAAGCCACCACAAAACTAAAGTGCAAGATAAACTTGCAATAGGAAAAATGCGAAGCCCTTAAGAAACTAACGAGAAAATCGAAGATTTGCGAGTGGACGTTACGCAGATAAATTATAATTTATAACTTATAATCGAAAAAATTCCCCTGCTTTGTCAAAATTAAGACAAAGCAGGGGAATAACATTCAGTTTTTAAAATTATAGGAGTCCTTAAGCTCCACTGAACGGTTGAACACAAGGTGCTCGGGGCTTGAATCCACGTTGTCTACGCAGAAGTAACCCAGTCGCAGGAACTGGAATCCATCGCCCGGCTTTGCGCATGCAAGGCAAGGCTCAAGCTTGCAGTTTTTCTTGACAACAAGGGATTTCGGGTTGATATGCTCCATGAAATCGACATCTGCGGCGTCGGGATTCGGCACGGTAAACAGACGGTCAAAAATGCGCACCTCAGCTTCAACGCAGTCAGCCGCGTTGACCCAGTGGATAGTACCCTTGACCTTCAAGCCCTCGGGCGGGTTGCCGCCGCGTGTGCTCGGGTCGTACTCGGCATAAACCTCGACAATATTACCGTTTTCGTCCTTCTTGCAGCCCGTGCATTTTACGATATATGTTCCCTTGAGACGGACGTAATTACCCGGGAAGAGGCGGAAATACTTCTTCGGCGGCTCTTCCATAAAGTCATCAGCTTCAATATAAAGCTCACGGCTGAATGTAATGTTGCGCTTGCCCTCTGCTTCGTTGAGAGGATTGTTTTCAATCTCAAAGGTTTCGGTTTGACCCTCGGGGTAATTGGTGATTACCAGCTTTACGGGGTCAAGCACGGCCATAGCGCGGATTGCGTTGTTGTTCAAATCCTCACGCAGACAAAACTCGAGGAAGCTCCACTGCACGGTGTTGGTATTTTTGGCAACGCCGATTCTCTCGCAGAAATTGCGAATGGAAGCGGGGGTATAGCCGCGGCGTCTTAGTGCGGCAAGCGTGGGCATTCTGGGATCGTCCCAGCCTGATACTATGCCGTCGTCAATAAGTCTGCGCAGCTTGCGCTTGCTGAGTACGGTGTAGTCGATGCCCAGACGTGCAAATTCTATCTGGCGCGGTTTGGCGGGGGCAGAGATATTTTCTATGACCCAGTTGTAAAGCGGGCGGTGATTTTCAAATTCGAGCGAGCAGAGGGAGTGCGTTATACCCTCCATTGCGTCCTCAATGGGGTGCGCAAAGTCATACATCGGATAAATGCACCACTTGTCGCCCGTCTGGTGGTGAGTTTCGTGTTTGATACGGTAGATAACTGGGTCGCGCATGTTCCAGTTTGGAGATGCAAGGTCGATTTTTGCGCGGAGAGTCATGGCTCCGTCTTCAAATTCGCCGTTCTTCATGCGCTCAAACAAGTCAAGGCTCTCCTCAATGGGACGGTCGCGGTAGGGACTGGTGGCGGGGGTATTCAAATCTCCGCGATTTTCTTTCACCTCGTCGGCGGTAAGCTCACATACGTAAGCCAACCCCTTCTTAATAAGCTCGACTGCAAAATTATACGTCGGTTCGAAGTAATCAGAGGCATAATAAAATCTGTCCTCCCAGTCGTAGCCCAACCAATGAATGTCGGTCTTGATTGCGTCGATGAACTCTTCTTTCTCCTTGGTGGGATTGGTGTCGTCCATACGCAGGTTGCACATGCCGCCGAATTTTTCAGCCATGCCGAAGTCAATGCAGAGTGCCTTGACGTGACCGATGTGCAGGCATCCGTTAGGCTCAGGCGGGAATCGGGTGTGCACCGTCATACCCTCATACTGACCGCCGGCAGCGATGTCCTCAGCGATAGCTGCGGCGATAAAATTATTGCTGCCTTCCTGAATAATTTCCTCGTTTTCAACACTTGATTTAATTTCTTCAGCCAATTTTTTTCCTCCTCTGTTATTCTTTATCTAAATAAAGCTTATCAACAAATTCAGTAAAAGAATTTGCAAGCTCAGTCATAAGCCAATAATCGGTTTTCGGGTCATACATTTCATGGTCTGCGAAATAAATTTTGCCGTAATTGTTTTCATCAGCGCAGAGCAAAATTTCATTTCCAAAGGGATCGGACGCAATGGGAATGAATTTTTCGGGAATCAATTCTTCGCCTATGAGATTACCGTAGAAAAAGGGCAAATCTGACAGTGTGCTAAACTCGCGGATAACCGAGCTGTTATCGAACGGCTTGCCGCTCTCGGGCGAGATTTGGATAAAATCAAACACCCAATCTTCAACAGGAGAACCTCCGTTATTTTGAAGCAGGAAATTTTTATAATCCTGCGGAAGTTTTACATCAAGCTCTTTTTCGACTTTTGAAATATCTTGTTCTGCCAATTTTTCGCCGACGTTAATTAATTCCAAACTTTCATCTCCAAAATACGATTTACGCAAGCTTTTCCAGACCGATTTTAAGTCTGCGCAGCGATTCCTCCCTGCCTAGAATACCCAGAACCTCCACCGCGCCGCCGGGAGTTACCGTGCGTCCAGAAGCCGCGATTCTCACAGGCCACATGAG
Organism: Bacillota bacterium; assembly: GCA_029005175.1. GTDB lineage: Bacteria > Bacillota > Clostridia > Oscillospirales > Acutalibacteraceae > RUG762. The sequence continues at coordinate 11,024 of JAQXFQ010000039.1, read as the reverse complement.
CAGACCGTTCTTGACCTCCATACTCTGAGCCATGCCGATAAGGCAGTCGTGAATGGATTCCTGCGACCAGTCGGGAAGTGCCTCGAGTGCGGGAATCACAGCCTCAAGCATTGTCTTGGAGGTTTCGAGGTTGGACTTGGATTTTTTGTTTATAAACAAGTCGGGCGAATAGTCGTCGAGTGTGTCGATGAAATCAATCTGCGGCTCAATTTCGGACAGAACCTCGGTGCGCTGGTGCAGGCACTTTGCGATAAGCTGAGTGTCAACATTCTCCGACTTAATGCATTGCCTGATGAACGGCAGAACAGCCGCGTGGAATTGCTCTTCGCTCATGGCGCGGATGTATTCGGCGTTGAGCCAGCGCAGCTTTTCCGGGTCAAAGATAGCGGGAGATTTGGAAATTCCGCTTATGTCGAATACCTGCGTCATCTCGGCGAGAGTGAATTTTTCCTCCTCGCCCTTGGGGCTCCAGCCGAGCAGAGCGATATAATTCAGCACTGCCTCGGAAATATATCCCTTGGCAATCAAATCCTGATAGCTCGCATCGCCGTTGCGCTTGGAAAGCTTTGCATGCTGATCCTTCATAACAGGCGCACAATGAACGTAAACAGGACGCTCCCAGCCGAATGCGTCATACAGCAGATTGTATTTAGGAGTGGACGAGAGATACTCGTTTCCGCGCACAACGTGTGTAATCTGCATCAGATGGTCGTCTATAACATTTGCAAAATTGTAGGTGGGGTATCCGTCAGATTTGAGCAGAATCTGATCCTCCAGCTCGGAGTTATCTATCTCAACATGACCGAATACAGCGTCCTCAAAGGATGAAGTACCTTCGCGAGGCATCTTCTGGCGGATAACGTAAGGCTCGCCGTTCTTCACTCGCTCCAAAGCCTCCTCAAGCGGAATGTCACGGCAGTGACCGTCATATTTGGCTATGCCGCCCGCCTCGGTGTGAAGTGACTCCAGACGCTCCTTGGTGCAGAAGCAGTAGTAGGCATGTCCTGTTTCAACCAGCTTCTGTGCGTATTCGAGGTAAATCGGCTTGCGCTCGGACTGGATATAAGAACCAAACTCGCCGCCCACATCGGGACCTTCGTCCCAGTTAAGACCGGTTTCTCTCAGCGTATCGTAAATAATATCCATTGCGCCGTCCTTTAGACGCTCGCGGTCGGTGTCCTCAATGCGCAGGATGAAATCACCGCCCTCCTTCTTGGCAATAAGATAGGAGTAAAGCGCGGTGCGCAGGTTGCCGACGTGCATATATCCCGTTGGAGAGGGAGCAAAACGTGTTCTGATTTTTGCCATTAAAATATCCTCACTTCTTAATTAGATTCATGCAATTACGAATTAAATTACAATTTAACATTATAATATTTTAAACCCACTTAATGCCAATGTCAACTAAATTTCCATAGTGTTTTTTACAGAAAAATCATAACTCTGAGCAAAAAAAACATATATATTGTAAATATTAACAAAATCCGCTTGTAATTCATATAATGAATGTGCTATTATTATAAAAAATAGCTTTTAGTATTTTTGAATTGTCCTGTTTTTTACATCGAATTAACGCATGTGAGGTGAGATATTTTTGAGGATTTCAGAAATCGGGCACAGCGAAAATTTAAGCGAAAATCTGAGCATATGCGCAGGTATGACCCATGAAACAGGAGAATCGGATTACAACGGAATACAATGTGCCGACGGTTCGCACGGCGTAATTTATTCATCCGAAAACGGTGATGTTAGCGGTGTTTGCATGCCTTCCCCCTGCGCATTGGGATGCTCGTTTGACCGCGAGCTTCTGCGCAATGTCGGCAAGGCCGTGGGAAGTATGGCTGCCGAGGGCGGATTTAATGCTGTGCTTTCTCCCGAAGCAGGCGTAGTGCGCAGTCCGCTCTACGGCGGCGCGTCAGAATGCTTCGGCGAAGATCCTTATGTCTGCGGCTCGCTGTGTTCCGAGTGGGTGAGCGGAGTTCAGTCAGTCGGCACGGCAGCTATTCTCAAAAACTTTATGGGGGCAAACCAGTCCAACGGAAAGTTCACCTGCGACAGTATTATAGATAAAAGGGCTTTGCGTGAAATTTACCTCAAGCCATTTGAAATGACCGTAAAGCTCGCACAGCCGAAAGCGGTTTACTGCGGAATAAACAAAATAAACGGTCTGGAATGCTGCGAAAATCCTGTGCTTCTCACCGACATTCTGCGCAGAGAATGGAAGTTTGACGGCGCGGTGCTGGCTGATATGCGGCTTTGCCCGGATTGCGCGGCAAGCATGAGCAGCGGGGTGGATATGTCATATCCCGGCGGCGGCAGAAGCTTGAAACGCAAGCTGAAAAAAGCCGTCGAAAATGAAAAAATTCCCTCTCACTATCCCGAAATATCCGCTAAAAGAGATGCTGATATTGTGAATTTCTCCGCAAAATCCTGCGGAGAACGCATGAGCGAGGAAGAATGCAAAAAATTAGCACGTCACGCCGCAGCACAATGCGCCGTACTCCTTAAAAATCAAAAAAACACTCTGCCCATACCTCTAAGCAGTTCAATCGCCATTATAGGCAGGCAGGCTAAATTCCCCCGCACCGGCGGCAGATCAGCAGGCTCTGAACCAGCTAAGAATATGCTTAATGTATTTGATGATAACCGGGTCAGATACAAATATTGCGAAGGCTATGATGAGAATTCCAAGACGAACGAGGGGCTTTTGTCGCAGGCGGTCAAATGCGCTGCCGAATCCGAATTTGCTGTAATTTTTGCGGGATTTGACAGCACAAAGGATAATCTGAGCTGTGACCGCCGCACCAATCAGCTTTCCAAGGGGCAGATAAAGCTGATAAATTCGGTTGCCAAGGTCAACTCAAATACCATCGTGGTGATAAATTGCAGCGCTCTGCCCAAGATGAACTGGATAGGCAAGGTTAAGGCGGTGCTTTACATGCCTTTGTGCGGCGATGAAATGTGCGGCGCGGCATTCGACCTGCTGTTCGGCTTTGCCAATCCCTGCGGCAGACTTACCGTCAGCAGCTCACTCAACGAATCCGACATGCCCTGCGGTGACACCTTCGGCAACAGCGAATATGTATCTGAGTACCGCGAAAGCATATATGTCGGCTACAGATACTACAACAAGGCGGGTATTTACGCCGCATTTCCATTCGGATACGGACTTAGCTACACCGCCTTTGAATACTCTGGCATGAAATCGGTCAAATGCTCGGAGGGCTGGCAAATTTCACTTAAAGTAAAAAATGTCGGCAAGCGCGACGGCGCGGAAATAGTGCAGTTTTATGTCGAAGCGCCCAAAACCGAAAAATTCCGCCCTGTAAGAGAATTAAAGCAGTTCCACAAGGTCTACCTTGCCAAGGGCGAGGAACGCGAAATATCCATAATCCTTCCGCGCGAGGCATTTGCTTTTTACGACACAGAATTCAACCGCTTCAGAGTGACTTCAGGCAGGTATCGCGTGTATGCTGCGGCGGCGTCAAACGACTTGCGTGACGAGGTATGGATTTCGGTCAAGGGCGAAGCTTCGCCGAAATACGATGTTCCCGCGTGGTATATAAGACCGTCGGGGAAACCGAAGGATACGGACTTCTGCCGACTGTTCGGCAAGAGAATGCCTGAAATGAAGCCTGTCGAAAAACGGCGTTATTCTGTAAGTTGCACCCTGAATCAGCTTAAAAATATATGGATATTCGGCATCGCCGTGAAAGCTGTCAAAAAAATTGCCTATGCGATAATTCAGCCCGAAAATCCGAAAAATCCCGAGTACGCCGAAAAAATGGATTTTATACTCAACATGCCTGTATACAGACTGGCGGGACTGTGCCGCGGACTGTATCCCCTCAGGCTTACCGGGCTGATAATAAAAATCGCGAACATGCGTGGAGGAAGGCTTCAATGATTATTGAGTTGATAAAGGACGAGGGCAGATGTCAGTTCGGCAGAATGCATTCCGATTTGTTCGATTGCGATATTGACGTCGCTATAGAAAATACCGACGTTGATTACGCCGAAAAATGCGCAGAGTATTTTATTAATATGCCGCACGAGCTTAAAGAGCGGCTTTCTGAATACACCCTGAGATACTGTGAGGACTTCCGCCAGTTTTTTGATTGCATTAACCCCGAAGTTCCCGAGGGCGTGAGCAAAAACGAAATTTTTAAATATATATCTCCCCGTATCATTATAATTCAGGCGCCTGAATCCTCGGATAAAATTGCATTCAGCGTGGAATTCGGCTGCGCATGGGAGCCGGAGCACGGCATGGAGTGGACAATCAACGACGGCAGAGCGCTGTATGTCGGCGATTTTGTAGGTATGAGTCCATGGTACAATGAACCGTTTTACAAAAAAACCGGCATGAATTACGTTTTCCACGAGCATTGCATAGATTAAAGATATTTACAAAATCAAAAAAATGCTGTTAATTCGGAAAAAATCTGAATTAACAGCATTTTCTATTTGTTATTAACCGTTAGATACCGGGAGATAAGGCATAAGAGCCTGTGCAACCGAGCTTGCCGGCATCGACTGGAGGTAAACCTTACCGGGACCTGTGACAACTGTATTAAACAGACCTTCGCCGCCGAACAGAATATTCTTTGCGCCCTGAACCTGCTGAATAGTCATTTGGCAGGTTTCGCTCATTGCGGCGAGATTGCCTGTGTCAACTATAATCTGCTGACCGGGAGCGAGATCATACTCAACTACCGAGCCGTCGATTTCAACAAACGCCATACCGTAACCGCTGAGCTTCTGCATGATGAAGCCTTCGCCGCCGAATAAGCCCGCGCCGAGCTTCTTTCTGAAATGCATCGAAAGCTCTACGGTAGCTTCTGACGCCAAAAATCCCTTTTTCTGTACGATCATTGAATTGCCGGGTGAAATCTGGAATGGGATAATTGCTCCGGGAAAGCTTGACGCAAAAGCAATCATACCCTGACCGCCGATAGCTGTATAGATATTCTGGAATAATGATTCGCCGGAGAACATTCTTCCGAATGCCTTGCCAATGCCGCCGTTTGTGGATGTTTCCATACGCATATTCGGGCTCATCCAGCTCATAGCGCCGCTCTCTGTAATCATTCTTTCATTTTCCTGCAGAGTGCATGTAACTACAGGCAAAGTGTTCCCTGTGATTTGATACTGCATAAAATCAACCTCGCAATATTAATATTTTGACACAATATAACTGTGCCAGTTTAATTATAATATATATTCCGCCAAAATACAAGAAAAAATTGCTTTATAAAAATAATCGCAGCCGACCATGCGAATTTTTAGTATCCGCATAGTCGGCTGCTTTTGGAGTATTTTAAAAATTACTTTTTGTCGATTTTCATTTCGTCGCCCTCAAAGCTGACCTTGATACTCTCGCCGGCCTTGACAGTACCGTCGAGAATTTTCTCGGACAATTTATCCTCGATTTCGGATTGAATCGCGCGGCGAATCGGTCTTGCGCCGTATACAGGGTCAAAGCCGTGCTTGCTGACGGTCTGAGCCACGCTCTTGTCAAATTCAACACTGATATTCATATCAGTCATTCTCTTTGCAAGTGAATTGAGCATTCTCTCGGCGATAAGCTCCACGTCGCTCTCACTCAGCTTGCGGAAGACGATGATGTCATCCAGTCGGTTGATGAATTCGGGGCGGAAGGTGTTTTTCAATTCCTCCATAACGCCGGCCTTGATGTTTTCATATTCTGCCTGCGCCTCATCTTCGCTGGACTGACCGAAGCCCAGCGCATTTTTACCGCCGCCTGTGATAGTGCGTGCGCCGATATTTGAGGTCATGATTATGATTGTATTCTTAAAGTCAACCGTTCTGCCCTGTGAGTCGGTCACACGACCGTCACCCAGAATCTGGAGCATGATGTTGAGAATATCGGGATGAGCCTTTTCGATTTCATCAAAGAGCACCACTGAATACGGGTGGCGGCGAATCTTTTCGGTAAGCTGACCGCCCTCATCGTATCCGACATAGCCCGGAGGCGAACCGATGAGCTTGGAGACGGTGTGCTTCTCCATGAATTCCGACATATCCAGTCGAATTATTGCATTTTCATCGCCAAACATAGCTTCGGCAAGTGCCTTGCTAAGTTCAGTCTTGCCCACACCTGTCGGTCCCAGGAAGAGGAACGAGCCAATCGGACGCTTCGGGTCTTTAAGTCCCACACGACCGCGGCGAATAGCCTTGGCTACGGCTGTTACGGCCTCGTGCTGACCTACAATGCGCTCATGGAGAATGTCCTCCATTTTTAGCATGCGTTCGCTCTCCTCTGTGGTAAGCTGGACTACAGGCACACCTGTCCACTGTGACACGATTTCGGCAATGTCCTCAGTCGTAACGGTGTCCTCCGTGCCGACACTGTTCTTCTTCCACTCTTCCTTGTGCTGTTCAAGCTGTGCGGTAAGCTCCTTTTCCCTGTCGCGAAGCTTGGCGGCGCGCTCGAAGTCCTGTGTATTGATAGCCTCCTGTTTGTCTGCGCCCACCTGCTTTATCTGCTCCTCAAGCTCCTTGACGTCAACAGGCGCAGTCTGTCTCTTTAGTCTGACGCGGGATGCGGCTTCGTCTATGAGGTCAATTGCCTTGTCGGGCAGGTATCTGTCCGCAATGTATCTCGAGGAGAGATTTACGGCAGATTTGATTGCTTCGTCGCTGATTTTCACATTGTGGTGAGCCTCATATCTGTCGCGCAGTCCCATGAGAATCTGCTCGGCTTCCTCCTCGCTCGGCTCGCCAACCATGACGGGCTGGAAACGTCTTTCAAGTGCGGAGTCCTTCTCGATATACTTGCGGTATTCCGAGATAGTTGTCGCACCGATCACCTGGAAGCTGCCGCGCGCCAGCATAGGCTTGAGGATATTTGCGGCGTCTGTCGCGCCCTCAGCCGAACCTGCGCCGATTATGGTGTGAATTTCATCTATGAAAAGAATAGTGTTTCCGTCCTTGATTACACCGTCGATAACCGCCTGAATTCTCTCCTCAAACTCTCCGCGGTATTTTGAACCAGCAACCATACTTGTGAGGCTGAGGTCAACGATTTTCTTGTTCTTGAGCGTCTCCGGAACCTCGCCCTCGGCGATTTTAAGCGCAAGTCCCTCGGCTATTGCAGTTTTGCCGACGCCCGGTTCGCCGATAAGGCAGGGGTTGTTTTTGGTGCGTCTGGAAAGTATCTGAATAACACGGTCGATTTCCTGCTGTCTGCCTATAACAGGGTCGATTTTTCCCTTTTTGGCTTCCTCGGTGAGATTGCGTCCGTATTTCTCCAGACTCTTGCCCTTTCCGCCCTTGGAACCGCCGGAAGCACCGAACGATTCCTGACCGCCGAATGGGTTTTGTCCGCCGATTGTGAAAAATCCGCCGAATTGAGGCTGTCCGCCGTCGCTGCTGTCATCATACTCATCCTGATTACCGCCGCCCAATGCCTGCGTCAAATCGTTGAGAATATCCTGCACATCGCCGCCAAGCTCCTGAATAAATCTGACCGCATAGCTGTCGGAATCACTGATAAGTGCCAGCAGGATGTGCTCTGTGCCGACATAATTGTGACCCATTCTCATGGAGATCATCTTTGCGTTTTGGAGCGTTCTCTTGCCACGAACTGTCAGGTCGTTAGGATTGACAGTGCATTTAATGCCCTGTCCGTGAACCTCAAGCAGCTTGTCGCGCACAGCTTCGGCCTCTATGTCATTGTCATTAAGCACCGACTGAGCGACCGATGAATCTGTCATCAGCAAACCGAGCAGAATATGCTCAGAGCCTACAAAGGTGTGTCCCATGTCCTGAGCGCACTCAAACGCATGATTGAGCGCAATATTTGATTTTTCCGTGAATCCTTTGAAGTTATACATAAATCTTCCCCCTCGTTGCTATATTTTAATATCTTCCCCATCAAAAATAATTTATGCGATTTCAGCATCCTTTAACTCTTTGCGAAGTATTTCAGCGCGTTTTTTATCACGCTGTTCGGGAGTCATGCTGTCGCCGTACTCTTCCATAATGCCGGCGGGCTGAACCATTGCGAAAATATCGCTCAGCTTGTCAAGCGTAATGCCGCTGACTACCCCCTCCGCAACGCCCATTCTGACCGCTGAATACAAATCGGCAAATTCCTTGCTGCTCATAACGCGCGCGCTTTTCAATATGCCGAGTGCTCTCCAGATGTTGTCTTGACATTGCTCGCTTTTAACCAAAGCCGCTCTGGATTTCTTTTCCAGCGCAATAATCTGATTGGTGATTTCAGTCAGATTGGATATGGTGTCCTTTTCGCTTATGCCCAATGTGACCTGATTTGATACCTGATACAAGGCGCCTGTCGATTGGCTGCCTTCGCCGTAGCTGCCGCGGATAGTTGCACCTATTTTGCCCAGGCTTATCGCTATTCTGCGGAGCGTTCCGTCTGTCTCAGTGGCGGGCAGATGCAGCATTACCGAGGCTCTCATGCCTGTGCCCAGATTTGTCGGACATGCTGTGAGGTATCCAAGCTCCTCGTCAAAGGCAAAATGCAATGTTTCATCCAGCAGTGTGTCGATTTTGTCCGCAATGTCATACAAGCCTTCCAAATCAAAGCCGCTGCCCATCACCTGAATTCTGACATGATCTTCCTCATTAAGCATGATGCTGACCGATTCATCATTCATCAGCAGAAGTGCTCTGCCCTTGGGATTCTGCGCAAATTCGGGGCTTACCAGATGACGCTCGACCATACTCGCAAGCTGACAGCCTGTCAGTTTATCCGCTTCGATGTATTTAAAGCTGTCGCGCAGTGCTGAATTGCCGTTGAGCAGGGCATCTCTGACCTTCTCGTTGACTTCCTTTTTCTGCTCATCGTTCATAACATGCGGAAACGGATAGCCATTCAGATTTCTCGCAAATCTAAGTCTTGTACTGATGACAACATCAGAATTTTTGCCCTCGGACTGATACCATTTTTTTTCTTTATTTTTTCCAAACATATAAAACACTCCAATTATTTATTATAAATTTCGTTCCATCCAAATTCAATTGCAAAGCCTTACTTTTCCATCGACTTTATCTTATCTCTGAGCTCCGCCGCAAGCTCGAAATTTTCATTATTTACAGCTTCAGCAAGCTGTTTTTTCAAATCCGCTATCTGGCTTTCGTTGCTCTGCCGGGTAGTTACCTTTGAGTGCTTTCCGCAATGCACCGTGTTGCCGTGGATTTTTCTGATAGTCGGCGCAAGCTTCGCGCGGAATTCTGTGTAGCAATTCGGGCAGCCGGCCTTGCCGCTTCTGGCTATTGAGCTGAAATCAGAGCCGCAAACCGAGCAGCGTTTGCCCGAGCCGATTGACGGCATTGTGCTGAAACCTCCGAACGGTGAACTGAGCAGGCTGCTCACAAGGTCGAATCCGCTCATCGGATTGAACATGCTGTCGAAGTTGAACATCGAGCCGAACGCTCCGCTGTTCTGCATCTGAGCGGCACACTCAGGGCAAAGATGATATTCGTGAACTTCACCGTTCACATTCGTCTTAATATAAGCTGTAGCTTCATTTTTCTTGCAATTTTCACACAACATAAATATACATTCCCTTCCAAAAAATTTGTTTGATTGTTTAATTATTGGCTGATTGTGCTTTTGATAAGCATTTGCTTCAAAACTCCCGCGCGGGCGGTATCGCGATATTCTGTCGGCAGCGCCTTGAAAGCACTGTCGCCGCAGGCTGCGAGCATTAATTCTGCCGCCGCCGTGCTGAGTATTCCGCGATCGGCAAGGTTGATTATCAGCATTCGCGCCGTTCCGCTGTCCACGCTGTCGCCTATGCTGTTGACCACATGCATCATTGCCGACGGACCGCTGACCTGCACTCGTGTGATGCGGATGTACCCCCCGCCGCCGCGCCTGCTTTCCACCATATACCCTTGCTCGGGAGTAAATCGGGAGGTTATTACATAATTTATCTGACTGGGCACGCAGCCCATTTGATCGGCCAGTTCGTTGCGGCGAATTTCCGCCGTGCCGTCACGGCTGTCCAGCATATCCAAAATGTAACGCGCCACCTGTTCACTCATTCTCATTTTCCAAGCTCATCTCCTACAGCAATTTTTTTAAATTGCTGATGCAAATTATTAATCCATTAATTCCATAGCTTCAATCAATTCTGATTACATCTATAGTTAATTTTTGGAGTTGCTGCAAAAAGGTTTTTCAAATCTTAAGTTTGTCTTTGACTTTCTTTGACCTTTTGTAATTCTTATTATACTCAATAGTCAGGGAAAGTCAAAGTCAGAAAAAGTCAAATTTGATTTGATTTTGATTGCAAATCTTCAAAAATCTCGCTTAATCTTTTATTTTCTTAATTTTTCATATTTTTTTATTTTTCTGAAAGTCAAAATAAAGATCAAAAACGCTTTGGATATTTGACCTTTAGAAAAACAAAAAAATCCCGACAGCCTGTCCTTTAGGACAAACTGCCGGGATTAAATAATCAGTTAAATTTAATTAAGCTACAGCCAAATTATGCAAGCTCTGCAAAGTACTTAATTGTACGAACCATCTGGCTTGTGTAAGAATTCTCGTTGTCGTACCAGGAAACAACCTGTACTTCATAGAGATCGTCAGCAATCTTAGCAACCATTGTCTGAGTTGCATCGAAGAGAGAGCCGTACTTCATGCCGATAACGTCAGAAGAAACGATCTGATCCTCGTTGTAGCCGAAGGAAGCAGAAGAAGCAGCCTTCATAGCAGCATTGATGCCTTCCTTAGTTACGTCTGTGCCCTTAACAACAGCTGTGAGGATTGTTGTGGAGCCTGTGGGAACAGGAACTCTCTGAGCAGAACCGATGAGCTTGCCGTTAAGCTCAGGGATAACAAGACCGATAGCCTTAGCAGCACCTGTGGAGTTAGGAACGATGTTGGCAGCGCCTGCTCTTGCTCTTCTGAGGTCGCCCTTTCTGTGAGGACCGTCGAGAATCATCTGATCGCCTGTGTAAGCATGGATTGTGCTCATGATACCGCTCTGGATGGGAGCATAGTCATTGAGAGCCTTAGCCAT
>JAQXFQ010000038.1 GCA_029005175.1 Bacillota bacterium | reverse complement strand
AAACTAAAAAACCGTGATTATGATTTGGTTCAAATCATAATCACGGTTTTTTATATTTTAATGTGTAATTTTCTCGCAATCAGTGGCAGCCGCCGCAGGTGGAGCAGCTTCCGCCGCAGTGATGCGCTTCGGGGTCAAAGGTCATAGGATCCTCGCCGTTTACAGCCGCGGCCAAAATAGAGGTTACATTATTCATCAAAGTGTCGATTATCTCTTTAGCCTCATTGAACTTAGACATATTATCGCTGTCCATGATCTGGGTGTAGAGAGTCATAAGCTCCTCATTGAGGCTGCTGATTTTTTCCTGTTCGGCGTCTTCCTTTGAGGACTCCATCTCAAGGTTCATGCGAATCAGATTGAACTGCTGAATCTGCTGCTGAAGGTTCTCATCATTGTCGCTTGCCTCGCGTGCAGCCATAAGGTTCTTATACTCTTCGGACTCCTGAATAACCTTGCCCATTTCTCTTGCCATTTCTATAACTGTCATGATTTTTTCTCCTTATAAATAAAAATTATAAAATTTTGCCGCCCAAAATCCAGTTGCGCGCCGAGGTTATCTCGCACTCTGCAAACGTCCCTGTGAGCGAAGCGTCGCCTTCACACTTGACTATGACATTTCCTCCCGTGCGGCATGCAAGCATTCCGTCGCTGTCGACATTTTCAACCAGCACGCGCTGACGTGTGCCTATCATGGAAGCGCATCTCTCAGCGGAAATTGATTCCTGCAGCTTGAGAAGCTCCCCCATCCACCTTGCTTTTTCCTCGTGGCTAACGGGGTCTTCCATTTTCGCGGCGGGTGTGCCCTCGCGCGGTGAGTAGATGAAAGTGAAAAGCGATGTGAATTTTACCTCGCGTATCAGGTCGAGAGTCTCGCAAAATTCCTCATAAGTTTCCCCCGGAAAGCCCACGATTATGTCACTGGTCAGCGATAAGTCGGGCATTTTTTTCCGCGCCAGCTTAACCAATTCGAGATATTTTTCTCTCGTATAACGGCGGTTCATCGCCTTGAGAACGCGGTTAGAGCCGCACTGCACAGGCAGATGAAGATGATGCGCCGTGTGCTTGCATTCTGCCATAGCCGTGAGCAGCTCCGCAGTACAGTCCTTGGGATGACTGGTCATAAATCTAAGGGTATAATCGCCGTCAATTTCGTCAATCGCCCTCAGCAATTTCGGGAAATTCCACTCCTCGCCGTCGGAACTGACCGCGTTCTTTACGGCATAGCTGTTCACATTCTGTCCCAGCAGGGTTATGTCCTTGTATCCCGCAGCAATCAGCTCGCGCGCCTCCTGCAAAATGTTAGCTGCGTCGCGGCTTCTTTCGCGGCCGCGGACGTGCGGAACTATGCAGTAGGTGCAGAAATTGTCGCAGCCGTACATTATCGGAAGCCACGCCTTTATATTTCCGTCGCGGCGGACAGGCATATCCTCGCAAATCGAGTTGTCTGCCTGTGACAGCTCAAACACGCGCTTGCCGCCCGTGAGCGTTTTGTAAAGCAGCTCGGGGAAGCGGTTTATCACATGTGTTCCGAAGACAAGATTTACATGGGGATAGCTTGAATAAATCTTGTTTGCGATTTTCTCCTGCTGCACCATGCAGCCGCACAGCGCGATAATAAGATTCGGGTTGCGGCGTTTAATATTTTTGAGCGCGCCGACGTTGCCGAAAACTCTGTCCTCTGCATGCTCGCGCACCGCACAGGTATTGTAGAGGATAAAATCGGCCTTTTCGGGCGAATCGGTAAAATCAAATCCCATTTCGGCGAGCATACCGTTGATTCTCTCGCCGTCGGACACATTGCCCTGACAGCCGTATGTGTGTGTGAAAGCAAGAGGGGTTCTGCCCTCGAGCCTTGCCTCCATAACGGAGCGGACAAGCTGACTGTATTCATGAAGGGAAGCTGGGTTTGTGCTTTCCGCCAAAATGCTCACACTCCTGTTGATTTAATTAATTATTTATTTGTTGTTTTTGTATTCCTTTGCCGCCTTTACAAAGCTCTTGAAAAGCGGGTGAGGACGGTTGGGACGAGACTTGAATTCGGGGTGGAACTGGCATGCGACATACCAGGGATGACCCGGAAGCTCGATCATCTCCACAATACGGCCATCGGGAGATTGACCGGCAAAGACAAGTCCGTTAGCCTCGTAATCCGAACGATAGACGTTGTTTACCTCATAGCGGTGGCGGTGGCGTTCCTCTATAAGCTCTGAGCCGTAGCACTCGGCAACCTTTGTGCCCGGCTTCAGCTTGCAGGGATACTTGCCCAAACGCATAGTCGCGCCCATATCCTTAACATTCTCCTGCTCGGGCATAAGGGCAATTACAGGGTGATCGGTGTATTGGTTAAATTCCACGCTGTGCGCGTCGCTGAAATCCAGCACGTTTCTTGCAAATTCAATCATAGCTATCTGCATACCGAGGCATATGCCGAGGTATGGAATGCCGTTGGTGCGGGCGTAATTGGCGGCTATAATCATGCCCTCTATGCCGCGGTCGCCGAAGCCTCCGGGAACGAGAATAGCGTCCACATCGCCGAGAATTTCAAATACGTTGTTTTCTGTGATTGTATCCGACTCGACCCACTTGATGTCAACATCGACCTTGTTGCCGATGCCGCCGTGCTTAAGAGCCTCAACAACGCTGAGATATGAGTCGTGAAGAGCGGTGTATTTGCCGACCATAGCGATTCTGACCGACTCGGTGAGATTCTTGGCGGTTTCCACCATTTCAATCCAGTCGGACAGATCCTGCTTTCCGTTTACATCGAAGCCGAAGTAATTGCAGACTATCTCGTCCAGACCCTCTTTTTTGAGGGCAAGAGGTGCTTCATAAAGCAAAGGCAGATCGAGGTTTGCAATTACATTCTTTGGGCTGATGTTGCAGAAAAGTGCAATCTTGCGCTTGATGCTATCGTCAAAAGGCTTCTCTGAGCGCAGCACGATAATGTCCGGCTGAATGCCTATGCTAAGCAGCTCCTTGACGGAATGCTGTGTAGGCTTTGTTTTATGTTCTTTGCTGGCGGCGAGATACGGCAGCAGTGTAACATGAATGAAAAGGCAGTTATTTCTGCCCACAGCTGTAGAGAATTGTCTGATGGCCTCGAGGAACGGCTGGCTTTCAATATCGCCCACTGTGCCGCCGATTTCGATAAGAGCCACATCGACGTCCTGCTTGTCCATGGCAATAATGCTCTTGATTTCGTTGGTAATATGAGGAATGACCTGTACAGTGCCGCCCTGATAATCGCCGTGACGCTCGCGCGCGATTACATTGTAGTAAATTTTACCCGATGTGGCATTGCTGCTGCGCGTCAGGCTCTCGTCGATAAATCTTTCATAATGTCCCAGGTCGAGGTCTGTCTCTGCGCCGTCATCGGTAACAAAAACCTCGCCGTGCTGAATCGGGTTCATTGTGCCCGGGTCAACGTTCAGATAAGGATCCAGCTTCTGCATAGTGACTTTCATACCTCTGGCCTTGAGCAGTCTGCCCAAAGACGCAGCTGTAATGCCCTTGCCAAGACCGGAAACAACGCCGCCTGTAACAAATACATATTTAGTAGACATCAGAAAATCTCTCCTCAATTAAATTTATTTCAGATTAATTTTACCTTCAATAACGGCAATCAAAGAAAACGAATCAACTTAAGGGTTTCCAGACATCGCCGATAACATAACTTAAATATTCTACCATGCTTTTGTATTCTTTTCAATAGACAAAAATTAAAAAAAACAATAAAAAATAAAAAAAAGTCAGATTTTGTTATATTCAACACTTTGCAATTAAAAATTATAACTTAGTTATGCAGTTATACTACAGCCAAAATAAAACACGTAATCCGCACAACAAGAATTGTGCGGATTACGAAATCATCGTTCAAGATAATCTATAAAATACGAATAATAATTTTTCTCCAGCAAGCCCCTGGCGAAGGTGGTTTTGAGGTGCAGAGCGTTGTTTATGTTTTCGACATATGCATCAATTTCATTGTCTTTAAGGGTTGAATCCTTACTGCGGATAAACTCGCCCCCCTTGGCTTCATACGTGCCCTGCTCGGTAATCCAGCTTACACCGAAGTCGCCACGGAAGAACGCTATTCCTTGAGAATTAGACATAATATCTGTGCCTGTAACCAATCTGGAATCGTAGTCTATACCGAACAGATTAAGCAATGTCGGTACAATGTCTATGGAGGTACAGTATTTATCAGAAACAACCGGCTCTTCCATAGATGCCGACCACAGAATAAATTTGTTTCTGTAGATATTGTAACCGTCATACACATCCTCGCCGAGAAGGTCTATCTGACTCTTTTCTTCGAGCACATACGGATAATGGTCGGCTGCCATGGCAAACACAGTATCTTCCAGCTTGCCGGCTTCATCCAGACGTTCTATCAGATATTCAAGCATAAGTTCGACCTCATAGTTTGCGGCCAGATAGCATTTAGCCTGCTGGGTGTAATCTGAGTACTTTTCCGGAAGTTCATCATAATGCCAATTTGACATGGTATTGCCAATCAGTGAATAGTTACTGTGACCGCTGATCGTCATGTAATATGCATGAAACGGCTCGGCAGAGTCAATGTAGTCATCAATAGTCGCTTCAGCCATCTCACGATCGGATTTCGGCCAGCGAAGGCCATTGGGAAGTTTCATGCCGGTGTCTGTAGTTTTGTACTGTGAGTATCCAAGCGCAGGATATGCTACGTTGCGCGAATAGAATTTCGACGTGCTGTTGTGATATGCATGCACATCATAGCCCTCGCGAGTAAACACATTGCCCAGCGAATAGGTCTGATGTGACTTTTCGCACAGTGAAAGCGCACGTCCATAATAGCTGAAATTTCCGCAGAGATTGGCATATTCTCCCGCTTCGGTGCTGCCTGTCCACATAGGTACATAGTAGTTGTTAAATACAAAGCCCTCTGTGCTCATTTTATAGAGAATAGGTGTGAAATCAGGATCGACAACGGCCGAATTGAATGATTCCAGTGTCAGGAATATGAGATTCTTGCCCTCAAACATACCTGTGTATTTATTTTTATTTGTTGGTGAAAGACTCTCGTAATACTTGACCATGCTCTGAACATTCTTATTACTATTTTCGCTCAGAATCTTGTCAAAATCAATGTACAGCTCATTGTAACCGTAATCAATATCGCTTTCAGAGATATTTGCAGACATATCATCGGTTTTATTTATATCATATTGCCCCAGCATATCGTCAAAATTTTCCGCAGGTTCACCGAATATCATCTGTTCTATTTCAACACGAGAGGTAGTTATCATACCGTATCTGCGGTAGGTCTGTGAAATGTCGTTCTGTATGTATTTATAATAATAGTAATCGCTCTTGAAACCGTAGCCATCGCCTACAGTCCAAAAAATAAATATTCCCCCAATGCAAACAGCCAGTCCGCTCCATGAAATTATGCTCGGAATTATTCGGGCATGCTTTACATGCCCTTTGTAAAAGCCTTTGCGGTAAAACACTATAAAAAGTACCATAGGTATAAACAAAAGCAGACTGAAATACCACGACTTGATAAATGCCGATGCTATGTTCTGCCCGAAATACTGTATTACATTCCCAGCCTGCTCTGAGGTTTTCCAGGAAAAGAAGGTGCCGAAGTAGCGATGATAGGAAATCAAGAAAGCGTAAATAACGGTGAATACCGCCATAAGCCCTATGGTAACACCCTTTCTCGCTCCGTTTTTCAGCAGGCTGCAAAGTCCTGATAATACAAAACCTGTTGCGAGTGAAAACAGGACGGTCAATATAAATTTCACATCTGAAATTTCTTTGAATATAAGCAATCTTGCTGCTGTTTCCATTATGACAAAATAGACCGGCAGTATAAAGGGATAAATTATCCCCGGCAGGCTGCTTTTATGCTCGGCAATCGAGACATTGCATTTATTGTTGTTTTTCTTTTCAGTCAACACACACATCTCCTGTTAGTCCATACAATTATTTTTTAGTATTATACATCAAAAAAAGGTATAATGCAACAATTTTTATAACATTTGTGCGTTTTTTTAACAATATCCGTATCTGCTCAAAAGACTTCATGTTTGCCTTAACAACCAATGTAAAGAAATAAAAATACATCTAAAAAATTGACAGATTCGTTCTTAAATGGTATTATTTATTATGGATATTTAGAAAATTTACCGCTATATTTAACTAAAAAATAAATAAATCGAGCAATCATTTGAAAGGATGATTTCTAATGGCAGTTTTACACGGCAGTTTTTTATCTTCGGAGCTTGGCAGGCTTTCACCCTTTACGGTCATTCTGCCGCATGATACGGTGACCACTCCCCCAACCTCAGGTTATCCTGTGCTATATATTCTTCCCGGCAAAACAGACGACTGCAACACATGGCTTTATCGCACAAATATCGAGCGGTATGCCTATTTCAAAGGGCTTGCGGTCGTCATCCCCAGCGGCGATGGCAGCTTTTACGCAAACATGGCAAGCGGAGGGCGGTATTTCAGTATGATCACCAAGGAGCTTCCCGAGGTGGTGCGCAATATGTTCCGCGTAGGCTTCAGCAGACGCCACACATATATAGCAGGCGCGGCGATGGGCGGCTACGGCGCGCTCAGATGCGCTCTGACATATCCCGAGCAATACGCCGGCTGCATAGCACTCTCGCCTGTTGCGGACATTGAGAGTTATGTCAACAAGGAGATCAGCGCAGGCAACACCGGGACATGGCGCGGTATATTGGGCGAAAGAATGCTGGTTCCGCGTGATATGGATCTTTTCAATCTGATAAATGACAGCCACAATTATTCTTCAATCCAGCCGCTTTTTTACATTGCATGCGGCAAGAAAGACGAGCTGTATACCTCTGTAATACAGCTTCGCGACAGTTTTGACCGAAGCAAGATGGACTTCATCTTTGAGCAGGCCGACGCGGGTCACGAGTGGGGATTTTGGGATATTGCAATTCAGCGCGGCCTGGACAGCATTATCAAGGACGGCGTTAATTAGAACATCGGAATATGAAATTATCAGAACATTTAAAAAATATCGTCATAATTGCGGCAATGTTTCTCCTTGTCGGATTTTTGTTCGTGGGACTTTTTACGGAAAATCAATTGATTTCAGCGTTATGTCTCGGAATCATTGCTATCACACTGTCAGCGTGTGCAGTAAATGATTTTCTTCGTGAGAGAAATTCAAACCCTTGGCACAAGCGGCGCATTGAACTGCCGCTTGAAGAGCCGCATAGCCCGTATGAAGCTGAGCAGATGCAATTTCATGAAAAACTTGACAAAGTAAAAATTGCTGTATTAATCATCACACCGGCAAACATTCTCGCGGCGTATTTGTCAATCGTGCTTTCGGGTATTCCGCGACAGGCAGCAATCGCCGCTGTGCTGCTGCTTGGACTTTGTGTGTTCGGAATATACCTTGCGTTGGGCAAATATACCACACTGCATGATTCCAGCCAAACGGAGCAGTTTTTCGGGCTGATATTCGGCAGGGAGCGGGTTTGCCTTATAGCTCATCTGATATTTCCGCCATTTGTCTGGATAGAGTGGATATACAGAGATTACGGCAACAGCACTATTGTAAATTATGACATATATTTTGTGTTCTGCGCAGTGATGTCAGCGGTGCTGATGGCGTTGTTTTTTGCTCTGTCTGTGGAATATAAAAAGTCAAAGTGTATAACAATTCTCGCCGTAATTGTCAGCGTAGTCTACTCGCTGATGTTTGTGGCGAAATTCAACGAAATTCTCGACACCTCCGAGCCTGAGGTTTATGAATGTACTGTGGTTAATACAAACAATTTTCACAGATTGGCTGATATGGCCAATTTCCACCGAGATTATTCTTTGACTGTGGAAATACAAGACGGAATATTGCTTGACATATATGCGCCGTTTGACGACTGGCTTGATACCGAGGTCGGAGACAGCGTTACAGTGAGCATATATAAAGGTGCGTTGGGCATAAGCCGCGCCAGCATTGATTTTTGAAAAAGGATGGCGGTTAAAATGAATTTAAAGAAAATATTCAGACCTTTTAAGCAGGACAAAAAGTTCAACGCCAAAACTGACAAAGAACTTGATGAATGCGAGGGCATCACTCAGGGGCGTTTGGATTCGATAAAATTCGGTGAGAAGTCGCTGCTTGTTTTTTACAGTGACTATTATCAGATGATCGACTGCGGCGACAAATTTCTTTTTGTAAAAATCAAATCATTTGAAGTATCACCGCTTATTACCGACTTTGATAATATTCCTGACACAGTTATAAATAACAGAAAAAATATCGTCATAAACAAAAAAGACATATCGTCTGTAACGGTGGTTATGGGAGAGGATTCGGAGTTTTGGGATGAATTTTCTGATGATATAAATTATGGAGCATATGAAAACGATACTGACTATTGCTTCGGCTTTTCTATTGAATGCACGTTCAGGGATTCTTGTGATAAGGTCGGCAAAACCCAAAATATCACCTATAATTTTTATAGCTGGGAGCCTATTGAGGAAAAGCCGCTTCACAATTTTTTTGATGGCGTGAAGAACGTGGAATTTACATCCTATGAAGAATACAAAAAATCGCTCACATGCGAGGTATCAGAGAGCGATAAAAAAATAGCCAAACATCTCAAGCTTGTTACAAAAACCTTGTCAATAGCTTCACTTGCAGCCGGAATACTGACTGCTGTAGTAGAACAAAACAGTGCGTTGCTTGTACTCAGAAGCATATGTATTATTGCGATTCTTTTGATGCTGGGATTGTATTTTATTTTTAGAAAATATTTTATATTCGATAATGACTATACTTACAGTCTGATAAATGTCAATGATAAATCACATATCAGCGCAATAGTTCCTACAGTATTTATTTTGTGCGGCAGTCTTTTGGCTTGGGAAAGTATGAATATTGAAATAATTCAGTTGGGCAAAAGCTGGTTAATTGCATTTGCTGCCGCCGCAGTCGTTATCTTGCTTTTCCTATGTATTACAGCTAAACGAATCAAAGCCTTAAAGCGGCTGGTATTGCTTGCATTACTCGTGCTGATGACGTCGTTTTACACAGTCAACTTAATCAATATCACCTATGACTTCCATGAGCCGACAATCTGCAAGTATATGATTACTGAAACAGATGAAAATAACCATTCTCTTACCGTAATCAACGCAAACTCAAAAGAGCTTATATTTGATGTGACTGAAGAGGTGTTCAGCCGTGCTGATACAGGCGATAATGTTATAGTAACAGAGCATCGCGGTGCGCTTGGTATTGAGTGGGCGGAAATCGACGTCAGCTTTATTGAATTTTAAAACTGCCCAAAGGAGTATCAAAAATGAGGCTGACAGATAAAATAAAAAAACATTTCAATCAACGGAATGAACGCAAATATATTGAAGAAGAACGAGAATACCGCTGGATTTTAGATTCTATAAAATTCGGCGAGAAGTCCCTCGTTGTCACAAGTGGTGAAACGGATATATACCAGATCATCGACATGGACGACAGCTATTTTTTCATTTGGGTGAGCGACACGGATTACGTCACAGATTTCGAGAATATCCCCGACAAAAGACTCAAATTAAAGAAAAATTTCACGGTAAAAAAGAGCAGCATAACCTCCGCTGACATAGGGGTTGAATATGTAGACAAGGACAAAAACACCGTTGGATACGCAGAGATAAAGCTGCGCTGGTCAGTGCGCGTCAAGGGCAATAAAAGTTACAAAAAGCAGAAAAAGAGTTTTTCGTTTGAACTTGCAGATGACATTGAAACCGCTAAGCTGAGTTCATTTTTTGATGGTGCGGGAAGCGTCAGACTGATGACCTGCGACGAGTTTGACAATTTATATTTTCCCAAGCTCAGACCTAAAGAAAAACTCACTCACCATATTCTGCTGGCTGTGATAATTGCAATTTACGTGCTGTCGGTGTTGTTTTTTATCATCGGACTTGCTGCAGACAACTCCGCATTAAGCAAGACAATGTTTAGCATATGCGCGCTGATACCGTTTGCAAATCTTTCACTGCATTTTGCTTTCAGCCGTTATTTTGTATTCGACAAAGAAAACGATTACAGGGATACCAGGCATTTGGACACGTTGGTGTCGCTGTGCGTGCCGATGCTCATAAATATAATTATTATTGACGGCATGTATTACGAACTTACGGACAAAGCAACAATTTTATTGTTTGTAATTACCATCATAACCGCACTGCTACTTTTTATACTGTATTGGTATTTTTCGTTAAAAGAAACACAAACGAAAAGTAAAATACTTACCTTTGCAGTAGTTGCGTTAATTATTCCATTTTCTTCTGCTTATATTTTAAATTACACCTGCGACACGGGCGTTTCAAGTTACTATGAAGCTGTTGTTACAGATAAACGCGTTGCAACCGGCGGCAGAGGCGGAGATGATTATTATATCGAGGTTCAGCAGTCGGATAAAACCTCAGAGGAATTCTCTGTCAGTTATAAAAAATATGAAGCGTTACAAATCGGCGACACCGTGACAGTAGGCGAATACAAGGGTGCGCTTGGACTTGCGTATTCCCAAATTGAAGTATGACAATGGACTATGAGTAGGAATTGATTTAATAAAACAAAATCATTTTAAATTCAAGGAGTTGATTCGGCAATGTCAGCACCGCTTGCGGACAGAATTCGCCCAAAAGAAATTGATGATATAATAGGTCAGCGGCATCTGCTGGGCGAAAACTGCGCGCTGAGAAGGATTATCGAGTCTGGCAGCATACCAAACATGGTGTTTTACGGTCCGCCCGGCATCGGCAAGACCACGCTGGCTAGCATTATCGCCGCCAAAACCAACCGCCGCCTGCATAAATTAAACGGCACGACCGCTTCAACGCAAGACATCAAGGGCATCGTGGGCGAGCTGGATACATTCATGGCGCAGAACGGAATACTGCTCTATCTCGACGAAATTCAGTATTTTACCAAGAAGCAGCAGCAGACCCTGCTTGAATACATAGAGAACTGCAAAAACAAACTTATTGCCTCAACAACCGAGAACCCGTATTTCTACGTGTACAGCGCGATTCTCAGCCGCTCTACGGTGTTTGAATTCAAGCCTGTGCCGCCTGAGGAGATTCAGCGCGGCATAAAGCGGGCGTTTGACTTCATGCGGGACGAGCTGGGAGAGCAGTTAGTTATCGAGGACGGTGTGCTCGAACAGATTGCCTCGGGGTGCGGAGGAGATGTGCGCAAATCCATCAATTCAGTGGAGCTGTGCGTCATGTCGACCGTGCCGCAGGACGGTGTGCGTACCATTACACTCGACCGCGCGAGGGAGCTTTCCCAGCGCAGTGCTTTCCGTTACGATAAGGACGGTGAGGAGCATTATGACATACTCTCGGCCTTTCAAAAATCCATGCGCGGCTCTGACCCCGACGCGGCGATTCACTACCTTGCGCGTCTGGTGGAGGCGAATGACCTGCCCTCGATTTGCCGGCGGCTGATGGTGTGCGCCTGCGAGGACGTCGGACTCGCCTATCCCCAGCTCATTCCGATAGTTAAGTCATGCATTGACGCGGCTATGATGGTGGGATTCCCCGAAGCCCGCATTCCGCTTGCCGATGCTGTGATTCTTGTAGCCACTGCGCCGAAATCCAATTCGGCATACTGCGCAATCAACGCGGCACTGGAGGATATACACAGCGGCAAGGTCGGCTCAATTCCGCGCCGGCTTCAGAATAAGCATTGTGACGGCGAGGACGCGGCAGTCAAAGGTCAGCATTACCTATACCCCCACGATTATCCGCGGCATTATGTCAGACAGCAATACTTGCCCGATGCGCTCAAGGACGCGCATTATTACGAATACGGCGACAACAAGACTGAACAGGCGGCAAAGGCGTATTGGGACTCGATTAAGAAATAATTTTATTGCGGAAAGGAACGATATTACATGAAAAAAACAAACATACTAAGAGTGACAGCATTAATTTTGGTCGCAGTGATGTGCTTTTCTCTTGCGTCGTGCGTAAAACCTTACGGAACAAGCGATAATGCGATAATTGATCTCGGCGATTCCGATCGATTCAGTCGGAAGGAGCTGGAGGACGCTGTTGAGTGCGTAAAGCAAAAATTTAAAGAATTTACAGGCTGTAATATGACACGAATCTGGTATGACGAAAAATTATCAGAAAGAGAACTTAGAGGACGGAACTGTATGAGATATGATAACTCTGTTGTGCTTTTTTCCGATTTTACAACTAATAAGTATGCTGCAAGTGAAGGATTTGAGACCGATTTTGAGTATACCGATTGGTCATGGGAACTTGTAAAAAATGAAAATACATCAAACTGGCAAGTTGTAAGTTGGGGTCTTGGTTAAATAAATGAACGATATTACATGAAAAAAACAAACATACTCAGAGTAGCAGCATTAATTTTGGTCGCAGTGATGTGCTTCTCTCTTGCGTCGTGCAGCCGCCACGGACATTGGTACGTTGTTGAGTGCGGGTATTAAAATATTCAACAGCAAAAAAGACAGGCGATATTCAAATTAACGAATATCGCCTGTCTGATTTTGCATTTATCAACGAGATAATTATTTAAGCTTGAAACGCTTGTTGAATCTCTCAACACGTCCGCCTGTATCAACCAGCTTCTGCTTGCCCGTAAAAAACGGATGACACTTTGAACAAATTTCAACACGAATGTTCTTTTTTGTAGAACGTGTGTGAATGACATTGCCGCAAGCACATGTAATGGTTGTATCCTCGTATGTGGGATGCATATTCTCCTGCATAATCTGTCACCTCTTTCAACAGCGTAGGGCAATCTGATAATTGCCGCACAATTAGTTTACCAATCAATATTACCACACACCGCCGCAAAAATCAAGTGTTATTTTGAATTATTTTTTATATTTCAAAAAACTATTGCAAAACAGAATTAAATGCGAAATTTTTAGCCTTACAGCTTCAGCCACAGGGCAAATCTCACAGCCACCAGTCCGCGATTGACGAAATTGCCGTAGCTGTTAATGCCGCCGTCGTAGTTGACGTCAGCCGCGCTGACGCTGTTACATCCCGGTGAACGCAGCCACCAGTAATCCGAGCCGTCGTCATAAACTCGTCCAAGCTTGCGTGCGTATGATGTAGTGAATGCTTTTCTGCTTCTGTCCAAATCAAAGTATTTCTTTGCTTCCTCTATACTCAGCGCAAACACCATATCCTCTGTTTCATTTCCGCCTTTTGTGCTGTATTGGGGATTGCTGGAATTAGAGCGTGTTCACATTAAAACAGCATCGAAAATCATGGCAAGACGAATAACAGAAGAATAGATAATATCAAGTTTGTCATAACGCGTAAAAACTTTTCTAAAACGTTTAATTCGGAGAAAGTATCTTTCAATTTCATTACGACATTTGTAAAGTTCTTTATCGTAATCCCAAGGTTCCTTTCTATTTCGTTTCGGAGGCACAACAGGAACAAACCCTTGCTTTTCAGCAAGAGCACGTGTTTCGTCGTCTTCGTAAGCTCTGTCCATAAGTAAAATGTGATTATTTTCCGAATATATAGATTCCAAGAGCTTTCGTCCTTCGGGCGCGTCATGGCGATTTCCGGCAGACAAATGGAAAGTTAAGGCATATTTGGCAGACGTGGAAGCCAAATGAATCTTTGTTGTGAGCCCCCTTTTGAACGCCCTATGCTTTGTGCCCCGTTGGATTTTCTTGCTCCTGCGGCATCGGGATGGACCTTGATACTTGTACTATCTATACAGACTATTTCCGTACGGATTTCAATGATATTTTGATTTTGGAGTTCTTCGAATATTTTATCAATGGTTCCGTTTTTTGACCAGCGATTAAACCTGACGTATATTGTATGCCAGTTTCCGTACTCTTTTGGCAATGCCCTCCATTTGCAGCCGTTCTCAATTACGTACAGTAACGCTCGCATAAAATCATAGTTTGAAATCGTTGCTTTCTTTCGAGGTGTAGGCATTAAATGCTCTATTTTTTTAAATTGTTTCTTTGTTAATTCCATTCTTTTATTTTACATCTGTTTCTTATCTTTGTCAATCTTTTATGTGAACACGCTCTAATAATATTGGTATATTTAACAGCACTTGATTCTTTTAACTGTGGTCGCATATTTGAAATCCACTCTAAAGCAACCGATTGAAAATTACTGCTTGGCATAGTTTCTGTTATCGATTGTGAGGGAACCAAAACCTCTGAAAGTTTATAGGTTTTTGCATAGACATATCCATATTGAGTCTTTCCGTTAAGATGAGTTTTTGCATAACGTCCTTCCCAACGTCCATCTTTACGCTTGTAGATACTTTCGCCTCTTCTTGGCATAAACACACACATCCTTTAGACTATAATTTTGACGGCGAATAGGATATTTTCGAAGAATAAACATACTTTTTGCACCTAATTATTGAATTTTTACTTCCAAAATACAATTTATGTATTGACAAACATCACATAAATATTATATAATAAAAACAGTATTTGAGTAAATTGCGCTCAAATCAAGTAAAATAAATGGATTGACCTATAACAAAGATGTCACCAATTATCATTTTAATCCTTTTGAGGGACAGTATGCAAAGGAGATTTTGTTATGAAACACATCAAAAAAATTGCAGCAATTCTCATTGTACTTATGCTTTTTATGACGTTTTCGTTTAGCGCAATGGCAGAGGGAACGAAAAAGGGCAGCAAGACCTCTCAGGTAGCTTCGACAACAGAAACTGTGAAATCAGACAATGCAACATCATCGTCAGGTGAAGTTGATATAGCCACCGCCTCCCCAGAGGAAATCGAGGAAATCGGCATGGCGGCGATGATTGAAGCGGGTCTTGTCAGCGACGGTGATATCAACATCGTGGATGTAACGCCGGGCGATGAGTCTTCG
>JAQXFQ010000037.1 GCA_029005175.1 Bacillota bacterium | reverse complement strand
CGATTGTGAATAAGTTGTTAACAAATGTAAATGATAATTTATCTGCGTGACGTCCACTCGCAAATCTTCGATTTTCTCGTTAGTTTTTTTATGAGCTTCGCATTGTTTCCTATTGCTAGTTTTTCTTGCACTTTGGTTTTGTGGTGGCTTTGCCCCCACACCCCCACAATGGGCGCTGCCCCTTGACCCCGCCACAGGGGCAGTGTCCCTTTGGAAACCCATTGTTGCGTACTCTATGATAATTTATCATTTACCTGTATCTGCGTCCGCCCCCGCGTCGGGATACACTGCGTTTCAGACTGTTCATGCGCTGTTTGCGTGAGTATGAATATATGACGTACGCCGCAACGCCCAGAACGGCGAGCACAAGGATTATTCTAAACCAAAGAGCGGAGAAAAGCCGGTTTATCAGGCTGAGAATATAGAGCAGGGTGCTTCGCTCCACCGATTCGCCGGCTATAAGGTCGATAGTGCCTATCACCTCGCCGTCATAGCTCAGCTCCGCCGTACCCAGTTTCTGACCCTTGCGCACAGGCGCATCAACGCTTTTTTCCAGCTTCAGTTTTTTGATAACACTCGAGGCGGTTACGCCCTTGGGCAGCAGAGTGCTGAAATCGTCCTGCGGCATAAGTACAATGGAATCCTTGTTCCACGCCAGATTAAGTTTTATTTCGGCTATCGGCTCGGTAGTTTTGTATATATTAACTGATTCGAGATTGTTAAATGCCCATTCAAACAGATTTTTCGCGTCAATAAACGCATAGTTTACATCGGTAGCGGCCTTTGCTCCGTCATCCAGCAGAACGCATATATATCTGTATCCGCTCTTTTTGGCATATGCCGCAAAGCAGTGCCCCGACTTTACAAGGTAGCCGGTCTTGACTCCCTCGCAGAACTGGTAGAAGTAATCAATGCCGTTTTTATCTTTTTCACCCTCGCGTATAAGCTTGTTTGTGGAGACAACCCATGTGGGATTGGGATTCTTGTTGGTCGGCTTGATACCGTATGAGTGGGGAGTGTAGGCAATTTCCGCAAGCTCGGGTATGTTCATAAGGTGCTGGGCGATGAGAGCCATATCGTGCGCGGTGGAGTAGTGATTTTCAATATCCGGAGTAAGTCCCGACGCGCACTTGAATTTGGTGTTGGTGCAGCCTATCTCGGCGGCGCGGTCATTCATAAACTGAATGAATTCCTCGTTGGTATCGCTGCCGTAATACTGCTTGCTGATGTAATAGCCTATTGCCTCGGCGGCGCAGTTTTCGGAAGCGACCATAGCGTTATATATCAAATCCCTTAGTGTGAAGCGTTCGTTTACCTTGATGTTTGTCCACACGCCTGTGACGCCCTCTTTGCTGTAGTTTACAAAGCGCACGGCGCGGGAGTCAACTACCACAGCCTCATCCAGCGAATCGGCGCGCTCGTATGCTATGATGCAGGTCATCATCTTGGTGAGAGAAGCGGGGAGCTTTACCTTGTCGGAATTTTTTTCGTAAACAACGGTGCCGGTGTCCATATTCATCATATAGATAGCGTCACAGTGAACCTCAACCTCGGATTTGAATGCCGCGCTTACCTTTTCAGGTGTAATGAGCATAGACGCCGATACAAAAACAACCATCATAAGCGATACAAACGAAACAAGCTTTTTCTTCATGTGATTTTGTCAATCCTTCCTCAAGTTTTTATTTTGTATGTTTTCCGTTAATGGAATTGATTTAAATGCATTATAACATATAATTCTTCATATTAAAAGCCATGTAAAAGTAAATTAAAAGTAAATATATAAAAAAAGCGGTTTTGACGTTGTTTTAATTTCTTTTTTGATGTATAATAGAAAAGTCTGAATATAGCGGATAATTAAAAATTGTTGATTATGAATTATCCGACAGGAGAGTGATGACCCTTTGATTTATGTGACGGGAGATATGCACGGCAGCATTTCGCGGTTTGAAGAAAAGCAGTTCGACAAGCTGCGCAGCGGCGATATGCTTATCATATGCGGCGATTTCGGATTCATCTGGAACGGCGACAGGCAGGAGGAAAAGATACTGGAATTCATGGGACGCCAGAAATACAAAATTCTTTTTGTGGACGGCTGCCATGAAAACTTCGACAAGCTTTACAGCTATCCCACCGAGATGTGGAACGGCGGCAGGATTCACAAGGTGAACGACAATGTTTATCACCTCTGCCGCGGACAGGTTTTCAATATCGAGGGGCAGACTATATTCACTATGGGCGGCGGCTACAGTCCCGACGCTGATATGCGCCGCAGCAGGGGCATGCGCTGGTGGAACGAGGAAACCCCTACTACTCAGGAGATGGAGGAGGCTGTCAATCATCTCTACGAACATTCACTGACCGTGGATTACATTATCACCCACGAGTGTCCCACTAAAATCAAAGACATGCTTTCAAACGACATAAACAATTTCAACTCGCTTACAGCATTCTTTGACGAGCTGTGCGGAAGAGTAAAGTATAAGCATTGGTTTTTTGGCTCACAGCACAAGGACAGGCACATTTCCTCCAAGCATACGGCGGTTTACCTTGAGGTTATCCCGCTTGAGCCCCCGAAAACCACCTTTTCTGCCCCTCTCAACCGCTATTTTTCCAAAAGGCGAAGCGGCAATTAATAAACGCATTTTTAAAACATATGGTATAAATGTTTTAAATATAAACTTTAAGTAATTTCAATGAGGTGAACCCGATTTATGAATAATCAGATGAATAACCAGAGAAACAGCAGACAGCTTTCAGCCGATGAGGAAAAACATCTGAAAGAAAAGTACATAAGGGAATATAAGCAGGAGCGCAGAAAGATATGGATAAAATTTTTGCCGATAGTCTGCATTGCCGCAATAGTCATTGTTTTTGCCGTTGTAGTTTTAACTAACGGCGGCGGCAATTCGGGCGATTCGGGCGATTCCTTCAACGGCAGCACATACGTGGACGAAAACGGCAATCTGGTAGTGCCCGAGGGGTTCGATTACCTCCCCGAAAATGCCGTGGGGAGCTGGGAAGTTACAGCAGACTCGCATGTTCTCCAGTCTCCGCGCAACGCTGATATGTCTGAGACAGACGCGCTCAACGCCGAATCACAGTCCGAGGTTATGCTGGCATATGACAGCTTCAAAACCGGCGGAATTTCAGAGGTAAATTCACCCTGCTACAAGGTGACGGAAAATTGTCAGCCGAATGTGCTGGACAGCGTCGGCATACAGAGCGACGGCATTCTGGATGAATTCGGCGGTGATGTTTCGATTACTAAAATCGAAGTGTATAACAACGACGGCAAGACCCTTGCAGACACGGTGTTTTTGATAAACGATACCTATTTAGTTTACTACGGCACGGGAAATTTTGTATTTGCCGCAGTCAAAATTGAAGCGGTAGGATAAAACAAATAAATCATAATTTAGCATAGAGTACGCAACGCCGGGAATCCAGAGGGGAACCGCCATTCCTTGAATGGCGGTAAAGGCCCTCTTGGCGGGGTCAAGGGGCAGCGCCTTGGTGGGGGTGTGGGGGCAACGCCACCACAAAACTAAAGTGCAAGAAAAACTTGCAATAGGAAAATGCACCCATGCGAAGCCCCTAAAAAACTAACGAGAAAATCGAAGATTTTCAAGTGGACGTCACGCAGCTAAATTATAATTTACCATAATATCTAATAACTTAAAGGAGTTTGTATAAATGGCTGTAAAGGATATAATTTTAGGACTTTCCAACGCCAACGGACCGTCGGGAGCGGAAGGCTCTGCGGCGCGCCTGGCAATGGAGCTGCTTTCTGATTTCACCCCCGTTGTCCGAGATGCTCTCGGCAACGTAATAGCCGAATTCGGCAATCTTAATTCGCCCAACCACATACTTATCGACGCGCATATTGATGAAATAGGCTTGGTAGTCACCGACATAGACAACGACGGATTCCTGCACGTTGCGGCATGCGGCGGAGTTGACCGCCGTGTGCTAATGGGCAGTGAAGTGGTCGTAATGAGCAAGAGCAAAATAAGCGGCATAGTCTGCTGCCGTCCTCCCCACCTCACCACCGCCGAGGATACAAAGAAAGTTCCCGAGTTCACCGAGCTTGCGGTAGATATAGGCTATCCAGCCGACAAGGCGCGCGAGCTGGTGACGATTGGCACGCGCATAGCATTCCGCAGCCGCGCGGCGTCAATGCTCGGCAACCGCGTAACAGGCAAGGCCTTGGACAACCGAGCGGGCGCGGCGGCAATTATCCGCACGGTCGAGCTTCTCGAGCCGAAGTGTTCACGCCTTGACTGCCATGTGACCGCACTGCTCTCCACCCGCGAGGAGGTGGGGCACAATGCCGTCGGATGCGCGGCATTTACGGTTGCGCCCACACAGGCGGTCGCTGTTGATGTGAGTTTTGCCTCATATCCCGGCTGTCCCGAGGAAAAATGCGGCAAGCTTGGCGCAGGTCCGATGATAGGCTTTTCGCCGGTACTCAGCCGCGCCATTACCAAGAAGCTCACCGCAACGGCAGACGAAAAGGGCATTAAGTGGCAGTATGACGTCTGCGGCGGCACGACCGGCACAAACGCCGATGACATAGCCGTGACAGCGGGCGGAATCCCCTGCGGTCTGCTGTCTATTCCCCAAAGAAACATGCACACTCCTGTCGAGGTCGTGGACTGCGATGACGTGGAAAATACCGCGCAATTGCTCGCCGCATACATCAGAAGCGGCGGCATATGCTGAAAATTCGGGAAGGGAGAGTTGATTTATAATGCTGCGTGACACACTTGCGACACTTTCGGCACTTCATGGCATTTCCGGCATGGAGGACGCTGTGAGAGAATATATCCTCAAAGAAATTACCCCCTGCTGTGACTCGGTTGAGGTCAACAGCACGGGTTCGATAATCGCCTTCAAAAAGGGCAAATTCACACCCCAAAACAAGCTTATGCTCTGCGCACACATGGATGAGGTGGGTCTTATCATAACCGACATAAACGAGAACGGTCTGCTCAGATTTGACACAGTGGGCGGAATCGACCGCCGTGTGCTCTGCGGCACACCTGTATTGGTTGGCGATGAGAAGCTTCCGGGCGTTATCGGCGCGAAGCCTATCCACCTGCTCAAGGGCGATGAGCGTTCAGACGCCCCCGACGTTGATTCAATGTACATCGACATCGGCGCGCTCACTAAGGACGAGGCCATGGAGCACGTCTGCCCGGGCGACGATGTGGTGTTCGACACCAATTTCGGCGAGTTCGGCAACGGTCTGCTCAAGGGCAAGGCTCTGGACGACCGCGCAGGCTGTGCCATTCTGATGGACATAATCAAGCGGGATCTGGAGTGCGACCTTTATTTTGTATTCTCCACTATGGAAGAGGTAGGACTGCGCGGCGCAAAGTGCGCGGCATACAGCGTTGCGCCCGATATGGCGATAGTTGTGGAATCCACCACCGCCGCCGATATTCCCAATGTTGACGAATGCAGCAAGGTATGCAGGGTTGGCGGCGGCGCGGTAATTTCGTTCATGGACAGAGCGACGATTTACGACCGTGGATTGTATAAGATGGTTCAGCGTGTGGCGAATGAGCGAGGTATAAAGTGGCAGTTCAAGAAGGCTGTTGCGGGCGGCAATGACTCCGGCTCGATACACAACAGCCGCGGCGGCGTACGCACGGCGGCAATCTCACTCCCCTGCCGCTATCTGCATTCGCCCTGCGGCGTGATTGCCGAGAGCGATTTGAATGCGGTGTGTGAGCTGACCTATGCTCTGGCAGAAAAGGCGGCCATGAGTAAATAAGCGTATAAAATAAAACTGAAAATTATCGAAACCTTCAATAGAGAGGGGCGGCTCTCGCAGTCGCCCTTTTTGTTAATCTTACGATGTCAGGGGGAATGAGAATGTACAAATTAATTCTGCTGGATCTGGACGGCACTTTGCTGGACAGCCAAAAAAATATTTCCCAACACAACCTGAGCGTGCTTGAGCAGTGCCGCCGCAAGGGTCTGCTTGTGGGCATTGCCACGGCTCGAAGCGAGGTACTGGCAGAGAGATATATCAATGCGGTCAATCCCGACATCGTTATATCCAACAGCGGCGGCTTGGTGCGCTGTCACGGGGAGATAATTTTCTCCTGCATGTTCTCCGAGGAGGAAACTGCGGCACTGGTGCAGTTCGGACTTGACGTGGGGCTTGAAATCACGGTGGATACTCCCGATAAATCCTATGAAAATTTCGAGAAGAATACGAGTGAACAGTTCCCCGACTGGAGCAACACCATACACACCGATTATTCCGATTTTCACGAGAGGGCTTTCAAGGTGTGCATACACAGCACCGATTCAGATTTCGCCAAAGCTGCCGCCGCTAAGGTCAAGGACTGCGATTATATACCGTTCTCCGACTGCGACTGGTTTAAATTTTCCAAGGCAGGTGCCTCAAAGGAAAAGGCAATTCCCCCGATTGAAGCCGCGCTGGGCATTTCCGCCGATGAAATTATCGCGTTCGGCGACGATTATGTCGATATAGAAATGCTGAAATACTGCGGCAGAGGCGTCGCAATGGGCAACGCAATAGACGAGGTAAAGCGCGCTGCCGATGAGGTCACAGCCGACAACGACAGCGACGGCGTTGCGGTGTATTTGGAGAAGAATTTTTTACAATCCGCTTAGGGCGTGTTGACACTACGCCCAACGCGCGTCTTTTTGGCTGATTTTGCCCCGTTCGTCGTTAAAAATCCTTGACGGGCGACAGCCCGCCTGCGGATTTTTGCCTAGAGCGGAACAAAATCATCTCAAAAATCCGCAC
>JAQXFQ010000036.1 GCA_029005175.1 Bacillota bacterium | reverse complement strand
ATAGACACCTACATCATAAACGGCGATCCAAATAACCTGTACACCCTTGCCGACGGTAATGTGACCGGCACGCATTTCGTACCAAGGCGCGCAGAAAATAAATCATAATTTACAGTAGCACTAAAACAGGACACCTACAATGGGAATCCAAAGGGAGACCGCCATTCCTTGAATGGCGGCGGTCCTCTTGGCGGGGTCGAAGGGGACACCGCTATTCCTTGAATAGCGGTTAAGCCCATCGTGGGGTCGTAGGGGCAAAGCCCCTACAAAGCTAAAGTGCCAGAAAAAAGCCAAAACAGAAAAACGCACCCAATCGAAGCCCCGAAAAAACTAACGAGAAAATCGAAGATTTTCAAGTGGACGTCACGCAGATAAATTATGATTTAAATATAAAGGTATTTTTTGACAAAACAACAGTGCATAAAAATCCATATTATTCATTAATTGTGTATTGAATTGTAATGGATGTAGTGATATAATAGAAAAAATGCGTATTTATATATGGCGTATAAATCAAAACTATTTAGAAAAGGAATGAACGGCAAAATGAAAGCATGGTTGATTCTGGAGGACGGACGCGTTTATCAGGGCGAATCTGTCGGCGCAGAAAAGAAAACTGTCTGCGAAATCGTATTCAATACTTCAATGACAGGCTATCGCGAGCTGCTCACAGACCCGTCTTATGCCGGGCAGGGCGTTGTCATGACCTATCCCATCATCGGAAGCTACGGCGTTTGCGCGGCAGATACCGAATCCCGCAAACCGTGGGTAGAGGCTTACATCGTGAGAGAGCTTAACCGACTGGATTCAAATTTCCGCTCTGAGGGTTCTCTGAAGGAATATCTCATTGAGAACAACATCCCTGTAATTCAAGGTATCGACACGCGCGCTCTGAC
Organism: Bacillota bacterium; assembly: GCA_029005175.1. Taxonomy (GTDB): domain Bacteria; phylum Bacillota; class Clostridia; order Oscillospirales; family Acutalibacteraceae; genus RUG762. The sequence goes on along the minus strand of JAQXFQ010000036.1, from coordinate 3,364 downwards.
CAAGCATCTGCGCGAGTCGGGTACAATGCGCGGTATGATAACCTTCGGCGAGAGCTTTGACATTGACGAGTGCATGAAGGAAATCAAGGCGTACACACTGCCTGAAACAGTTCCCACCGTTACCTGCCCTGAAAAGTACACTATCGGGCAGGGCGGCAAATATAAGGTTGCGCTTATGGATTTCGGCTCGAAGCGCAACATCCAGAATTCATTGGTTGCTCTCGGCTGCGAAGTGACCATATACCCCGCAAACACCACGGCAGAGGAGATTCTGTCTGCAAATCCCGACGGAATAATGCTCTCTAACGGACCCGGCGACCCCAAGCAGTGCGGCGCGATTATTGAGGAGATAAAGAAGCTTATTGCCTCAAAAACTCCGATCTTTGCCATCTGTCTCGGACATCAGCTCACCGCACTTGCAAACGGTTTTGATACATACAAGCTCAAGTACGGTCACAGAGGTGCCAATCACCCTGTAAAGGATCTGGAAACAGGTCATATTTACATCACATCTCAGAACCACGGCTATGTGGTGGACGAAAAGTCGATAGATCCGAGCATAGCCGAGATGAGCCATGTCAATGTAAACGACGGAAGCTGCGAGGGTGTGCGCTATAAAAACGGACATGTCTTCACGGTGCAGTTCCACCCGGAGGCCTGTGCAGGTCCGCAGGATTCCGCACCGCTCTTTGGTAAATTTATTGCTATGATGGAGGGGAAACATAATGCCTAAAAATCCGAATATTAAAAAGGTTGTTGTTATCGGTTCAGGACCTATCATTATCGGTCAGGCAGCCGAATTCGACTATGCAGGCACTCAGGCTTGCCGTTCGCTGAAGGAAGAGGGCGTTGAAGTCGTACTTATCAACTCAAACCCCGCTACCATCATGACCGACAAGGACATTGCGGACAAGGTTTACATTGAGCCGCTCACTACCGACACCATTAAAAAGGTAATCCTCGCCGAACATCCCGACTCTATTCTGCCGACGCTGGGCGGTCAGAATGCTCTCAACCTTGCCGTTGAGCTGGAGGAAGAGGGCTTCTTTGCCGAGCACGGCGTCACGATGATAGGTACTACAGCTGACACAATCCGCAAGGCTGAGGACAGACAGGAATTCAAGGATACAATGGAAAAAATCCATCAGCCCTGTGCCGACAGCCTTGTCGTCCACACGGTTGAGGACGCCGTTGCATTCGCCGAGAAAATCGGCTACCCTGTAGTTGTCCGCCCCGCATTTACACTCGGCGGTACAGGCGGCGGAATTGCATACAATCACGATGAGCTTGTGGAAATCTGCGGTCACGGTCTTCAGGTCAGCCGCGTAACAGAGGCTCTTATCGAGAGATACATCGGCGGCTGGAAAGAAATCGAGTATGAGGTTATCCGCGACAGCGCGGGCAACTGCATAACTGTATGTAATATGGAAAACCTCGACCCGGTCGGCGTTCACACCGGCGACTCTATCGTTGTCGCTCCGTCGCAGACGCTCAGCGATAAGGAGCATCAGATGCTCAGAAGCGCCGCGCTTGCAATTATCGACGAGCTTGACATCGCCGGCGGCTGCAATGTGCAGTTTGCTCTCAATCCAAACAGCTTTGAATACGCTGTTATCGAGGTTAATCCCCGTGTAAGCCGTTCTTCGGCTCTCGCTTCCAAGGCGACAGGCTACCCGATTGCCAAGGTTGCCGCAAAGATAGCCCTGGGCTACCGTTTGGACGAAATTCCCAACGCAATCACTCACAAGACTTTCGCCTGCTTTGAGCCTACGCTCGACTACTGCGTCGTAAAGATTCCCCGCTGGCCGTTTGACAAGTTCGTTTACGCCAAGAGAAAGCTTGGCACACAGATGAAAGCAACCGGCGAGGTTATGGGCATCGGCATCAACTTTGAGAGTGCGCTTATGAAGTCTATCCGCTGCCTTGAAACCAATATTTACAGCCTGCGCATGAAGGAAGTAATGGAGCTGGATGATGAGGCTCTCGAAAAGGCACTTCATGCAGTTGATGACAGACGTATATTCGTTATCGCCGAGGCTCTGCGCCGCGGATACACATACGATAAGATTCACGAAATCACCACCATTGACGTGTGGTTTATAGATAAGCTGGCTTCTATTGTCGAAACAGAGAAGAAGATAGAAAACGATCTCAGCGTTGAAACACTCCGCCGCGCCAAGCTGCTCGGCTTTACCGATAAGGTTATAGGCGAGATATGCGGCAAGAGTGAGGACGAGATTCGCACCATGCGCTATGACAACAACATCAGAGCCGCATACAAAATGGTTGACACCTGCGCCGCAGAGTTTGACGCAGAAACACCTTACTATTACTCTTGCTATGAGAGTGAAAACGAGGTTGACCCGACCACCGATAAGAAGAAGGTTATGGTTATCGGTTCAGGTCCTATCCGTATAGGACAGGGCGTTGAATTCGACTACTGCTCAGTTCATTCCGTTTGGGCATTGAGAGCGGCAGGCTATGAAACTATTATTGTCAACAACAACCCCGAAACAGTTTCCACCGACTTTGACGTATCGGACAAGCTTTATTTCGAGCCGCTCACTCCCGAGGATGTGCGCAACATCGTTGAGCTGGAACAGCCCTACGGTGCGGTTGTACAGTTCGGCGGTCAGACAGCAATCAAGCTGTGCGAGGCTCTTGATAAGATGGGCGTGAGAATTCTCGGTACATCTGCTGAGAATATGGATAAGGCAGAGGACCGCGAGCTTTTCGACCGGATTCTGTCTAAGTGCGGTATTCCTAAGGCTAAGGGCAAGACCGTCTTCACCTGCGATGAGGCTATTGCCGCAGCAAATGAAATCGGCTACCCCGTTCTCGTACGCCCGTCATACGTTCTCGGCGGTCAGGGCATGCACATCGCATTTTCCGATAAGGAAATTCAGGAATACATCGGAATCATCAACAGAATTCAGCAGGATCACCCGATTCTGGTTGATAAATACATCATGGGCAAGGAAGTCGAGGTTGACGCAATCTGTGACGGCACGGATATTCTCATCCCCGGCATCATGGAGCATATTGAGCGCGCGGGCGTTCACTCCGGCGACTCTATCTCAGTATATCCCTGCCAGTCCATCAGCAAAAAGGTTCAGGAGAAAATAGTCGAAGACACCCGCAATCTTGCACTTTCACTCGGCGTTCGCGGCATGATAAACATTCAGTTCATCGTCAAGGACGACGTGGTTTACATTATAGAAGCCAACCCCCGTTCCTCCAGAACGGTGCCGTATATCAGCAAGATCACAGGTATTCCGATAGTCAAGCTGGCCACACAGTGCCTCTTTGGCGATAAAAAGATTCCCGACCTCGGCTATGAATACGGGCTTCAGAAGGAGCAGCC
>JAQXFQ010000035.1 GCA_029005175.1 Bacillota bacterium | reverse complement strand
CTGCCCCTCGACCCCGCCAAGAGGGCCTGCCCCCTTGGATTCCCGACGTTGCTTACTCTATGATAAATTATCATTTACCGCTATTCCGCCGCCAAACCCGCAATATAACTTTTCCAGCTCATTCCGGGATACAAATCCGTTGGACGCTCCGTTTGAGCAGATTTTATTAGAGGCAAATATCTCAGCGCGCTTCAGACACTCTATAGGATGCATTCCTTCGACGTACATGCTGACAAACGCACTGAACAGAGAATCGCCCGCGCCCACTGTGTTGATTATCTCTCCCACACGCACCGCACTGAAATCGTAAAATTTCCCCTCATCGCGCAGATACATCAACGCGCCGTTGCCGCCTTGCCCAAGAATGATAATTTTATTGCCGTACCTCTGTTCTATCTGCATGAGGAAATTCCTCGGCTCGCAGGGAAGTCCCTCGTCGCTCAAAAAGAGTATGTCGGCGCACTCCATGAATTCGCGGTTGTATTCGTCGTCAATACTGCTAAGCACATGCACATCGGTTGCCACGGGAATACCGGCTTGCTTAGCCTTGTGCAGCAGCGGTCTGCTGAAATTTATGTTGCACACTGCCGCCGCATCATATTCCGAAACATCCACCCCGCCGAAATCATACGACCGCTCCTGAATATCTTTGAGATCGCAGTAAATTCTTCGCCTGCCGTCGCCGTCATACAGCACGACAGAAGCCGGCGTCTGCTCCATGCATCTGACCGCGTGAGCGCAATTAATTCCGCAATTTTTCAGTGCGTCAAGTGCAAGATCACCCGCCGAATCTTTCCCGAGCATCGTCGCTGTATCCACCGAATTTCCCAGTGCCGCAAGGGCTTTGGACACATTATATCCGACGCCCGAAACTGCGGAATTTACCCCGAAAAATCTGTAATCTATCGGAGCGTATTCAATCGGAAATCCACTCACACTGCACGTTGTTTCAAGGTTTACAAGTCCTGACACCAATATTTTACTCATAATAGCTTCCTCCTGAAAATTATTATTTATCTTCTCAAATTATTGCCTGTTTCGTTTCTCATACCCGGTGAAAATATGCAGGTCGTCATAAATTTCCCTGCCGAACTTGTCGCGCAGTCTCAGCAGATAAATGTCATTGTGTATATGCTCGGAAATAATCTTGACAAACAGCCTGTTGCCTGTGACTGTAGCCTGCCACACGCCCTCGCTGTCGGGACCTGCCGTTATCGCGGCAGCGTCATCCGACACCACCATGAGCCGCGTAGGCTTGTATCCGTTCGGAAATTCCCGCCCGTGGGTAAAAAGCTCGTAATTCTCACCATCTCCGACATTGTAAAACGAGTACACCACCACTCGCCTTCCCCTCTCGGCAAGCAGGCGAAATTCCTCTGAGAAGCAGTCCACCGGCATATCCGTATTTATGTAAATTTCCGAACGTGAATTGCGCATAATTTCCTTAGCTCTCAGCAATATTGCCTCAAAGCCCTTGAGATTGGCGAACTGCTCGCCGTAATCCGACGGTGCATACTCCCTGAGCAATTCTTCCGCCGCGTCTGCACTGCTGTTGAATTCGCTGCGCAGTTTTCCCAGCAGAATTTCCGGCTTCTGCGCGGCATAGAGTGCGGTTTCGTTCGGAATAAGCTCCGCCATGCCCTTGTCAGTCATATGCTCCAGCGCATTGTAAATGGACGGGCGGGATATTTCGATTTTTTTGGCTATCTGATACGCCGACATCGTGCCGCCCCTGAGCAGGGTGAGATAAATCTTACCCTCCAGCTCGGAAAATCCCAGCACACGCAGACATTCCTCAAGCTTTACATTCATAATAACCGCCTCCAAGTTAGTTGAATATTTTATACAACTATATTACCATATCAATTTATATTTGTCAAGTAAAAAAAAACACACCGACACTGCAAATTTGAAGCAATGTCGGTGTTTCAATCTTATTCAATGTTTCATTAATAGAACAGCCTGAACTGACTCAGCTTCCAGACATCATCCTCTTTCACGAACTCAATCGCAACCTTCTCGATGTCATATCTGGATTCATCTGCCTGCTTTTCATACACGGGATTTGAGGTGACAACTTCGTCTGTGAGATATACATTTGCGGTGAGCAGTACGTGAGATTCGCTCACACTGTCAATCGTGAAGTAATGCCCCGAATAAGTCAAATCCGTTCCGCGCGCGCCGCACAGCGTGTAAAGCTCCCCGTCAATATCCTTAAAGCTTTTATCGTAACGCTTCAGCTTTTCCTCCGCAAGCTCCTGAGTGAAAATGCTTCTGTAATATGCCTCCAGCTCAGCATAGGTTTTAAAACGGTCGTCGTCCACCTTACACCATATATTATTATCAGATTTTTTGCTTACGAACGAGCCATCCTTATCGTAGGCAAGACCGACGTCTGAAAATTCCATATCGCTCTCAAGTCTGAACGCCTTTTCGTAAAGTGTCTTTAACTCGTCATTTACCGGCGGAATGCCGTCCTTTT
>JAQXFQ010000034.1 GCA_029005175.1 Bacillota bacterium | reverse complement strand
CGTAACAAATTATTTATAAAAAGCTATTGACACGTAACAAATTACGTGATATAATATTAATCGAAAGAGGGACAATAGATGAAGGGTTATTCATCTAGGGAGGTTATAAAAATGCTTAAAGCTGATGGCTGGTATGAGGTTTCATGTGTTGGTGACCACCACCAATTCAAGCACCCCACTAAGTCCGGCAGAGTTACGGTTCGCCACCCTGTCAAGGATATGTACATCAACGACATTAAAAGCATTGAAAAACAGTCGTGGGTTAAGTTTTCTTAATTCCCACCTCCCTTTCCCTTTTCGATATTTTATTAATGGAGGTCGGCGTGTATGGAATTTCCGAATTATTACCGTTATATTGCGATATTTGCGTACTACGATGAGGGTATAAGCGTTACTTTCCCTGATTTGGCGGGCTGCGTTTCTTTTGGCAATGATGAAGAGGAAGCTATGAAATGCGCTAAAGAGGTGCTAATGCTGCATATGTGGGGTATGGAGCAGGACGGGGACGCAATTCCCGAACCGTCAAGCCTGCGTGATGTGGAGCTTAAAGAGGGCGAAATGCCTGTAATGATTGAGGTGTTTATGCCGCCGTTCCGTGAAAAGCAAAGTAACCGTTTCATCAAAAAAACGCTGTCAATTCCGTATTGGCTTAATGCCGAAGCTGAACACAAGGGCGTGAATTTTTCAAAGGTTCTCCAGCGGGCATTAATGGAGCAGCTTGGCATAAACTCATAATCACATAGCGGCGTGGCATCGTTCGTGGTGCTGCGCCGCTTTGTCTTGATAAACACACGGGTGCGTTAAACGTGCGTTGATGTGTTGGTTTGCTGACCTGCCCCCTGCATTTGCTCTGTGCGGCGCACTTTTGTAAACTCATTAAGAATATAAAAAAATAACCGCCCTGTAGACCCGATACAGAGCGGCTAAAATTACAAAAACACTACTTGATTGCGAGGAATCGGCTCTTGTTTTATTAAATTTCCTCCAGCCTTTTCTGTGCATCATCATTGCCAAGTTCTGCCGCTTTTTTGAAATATTTTTCGGCTTTTTTCTTATTTTTCCATGCACCCTGCCCGTTAAGATACATATTTCCGAGGGCAGTCATAGCCTTTGTATTTCCCTGCCCGGCTGAGGATTTATAGCACCTGCGCGCTTTACGGTATTTTTTATTTTCCGCAAAGCTCACACCCCTGGCATAAAGCTCCTCGCCCTGCTCCATGGCTGATGGGCTGCTTTCAATCTGCTCTCCGCTCGGCGAGGTCGATTCAATTTCAACTGCGGCGCACTCTGCTTCGGCTTGTTTCGCCGCCTCAGATTCCAGATAGTGGCAGCGGAATTCATCTGATTGGCCAACGCCTGCGCTGATTTCACAATTTTCAGCCGAATCGCCGCCGGTTGCCGCCATTTGATAATATTTAAACGCGGTATCGTGGTCTTTGGCTGTACCGTGACCGAAATAATAGCATACGCCAAGACGATACATGGCGTCGCTGTCGCCCTGCTCCGCAGCCAGCTTGAAATATTGAAAAGCCTTGTCATAATCACGCTCTGTTCCGCCGCCATAATAATAGCATATACCAAGATTAAACTGCGCCATCACGTTTCCCTGAGCCGCCGCAGGCTTGAAGCATGCCACCGCCTGCTCGTAGCTTTTTTCCACACCGCAGCCGTGAAAATAGCAGTTGCCCAAATTTGCCAAAGCATCAGCAAGCCCCGCCTCGGCAGCCTGACGAAAATATCCTACAGCATCTTCATAATTTTCAGAATCTAGGCACTGATTGCCCAGTTCATTCAGCTTTTCAGCCGATTTATATGCATTTTCAGATGACAAACTAATACATCCTCTCTGTTGATTTGATTATTCATAGTTTCCTTATAATTATATACGAAATCTTAACAAATTTCAACATATTATTGGACATAAAAATACGGCTTTGACTGCCATATTGATTCGTCAGCCAAGACCGTATTTTTGAATTTTTTACTCAATAATAAAGTGAATCATTAACTATATAAAATGAATTTTGCGTTTCCATGTTATCGACTACTTCACTATAGGTGAGATTTTTATTGTTGGTCAGCACTACAATGTTATCATCACCTACATGGTAGTAATTAGATGAACCTTGGTACAATGTCAGTTTATATCTGTATGTGTTCCCGTCATCTGCCATATAAATCGTCTCATTGCTCTCCAAATCCCATGATTCGTAATATTGCTTTACCTCGCGGGTATTGGTGTCGGGCAGACGTTTAAAGCCAGTCGGCGTGACTTCATAAGTAAAAATTTCAATTGTCCTGCCGCTTTCATACTCGTATTTATGGAATCGCACATTTCCAACTCCATTTTTTCCGCCGCTCCACTTCTGCTCATAAATATAGCGTACGCCGTTCTCCACCGACTCGAAGTTTCCCACATAAAGTCCGTATTCCGGGAAAATCCAGCTAAAAGCATTGCTCACCTCATCCGAAACACCGTAGTCAGACAATATTTTGAAATCAAAATCATTGTAATTGCCCACCTTGGCATTGCGTCCGATTTCCTTAAGATAAGCCTTCGCGTATTCGTGGCATTGGTCATTGAGCTTTTCTACCATATAGTTGTATCCATAGACATCTTCTTCCATATCCAGTACCTTTTCAGCCAGATCCTTCGGAAATATATCTTTCAGCGATTCAAACCAAAGCTCGCCGTCATCCGGCTCCTCATAGCTCTTATAAATATAATTCCCGCCTGAATCCACATCAAATCTGAGCACCTTGGGATTCGCCGCACATCCGCTCCCAACCAGATTACCGCTCGTAAACTGATAGATGCACAAGCCGCCAAGCACATACACAGTCAATTCACTTTCCGTTTCCTCATAGCCGAGAATGATATGCCCCTCTCCCATGCATTCAGAATAACTATACGGTGAATAGTTGTCGTAAATGTCCGAATACGACACACTATATTCTGCATATTCAAGCATAGCCTGAGCCACTGCGCGGTCAATTTTATCGGGCACATCTACAGAATAATCTTTATATGAACGGCTCAACGGCTTAGTGAGCAGAAGCACTGCGGTCAGAACACATGCACATAGCACGGCAAATAAAACCAGCACAGCGCATTTTTTATTTTTCAGCACATTAACCACCCTTTTCTTTACACCTATTTCACCAAACGCAATCGGTGAGGCGTTGTAAATAAATTTTATTGAATTATCCGCCGAGCATTCCAAGAGTGCCATCGAATAGGCCTTGCGCTCGGCTGTATTTTTGCCGCGAATCACACTCTCGTCGCAGGCAAGCTCAATATCACGGCAGAGCAGCACATAAGCCAGCCAGGTTATGGGATTGAACCAGTACACCGCCGTCAGCGCGAATGCAAATATCTTCGTCAGATTGTCGCGGTGTCGTATATGCGCCTGCTCGTGGGCAATCACATACTGCATGTTCTGCCCGCTCAAACCGAACGGCAGGTAGATTTTTGGGCGGATTATCCCCATCATAAACGGCGAATTTATCCTGTCGCACTGATAAATATTCTCCCTCAGCCGCACAGCCTCCGCCACTCTGCGCCGCAAAAATCCATACGACGCAGCACCGTAAACCGCAATCGCCGCCACTCCGATAATCCAAACATACGCGCCGTAATGAATTACATTCTGCTTCACACTGCGCTTTGGTGCAATCTTCTCACCGCGCGGAGTGACCGATGTCTGTGCGCCCTGCCGCTCAGACGAACCGCTGCCGACTTCGGGCGAGTTTTTTTCCGATGTATCAGCGGCATCCTGCTCAAATTCCTCTGAGCCTGCCACGATTTGTGATATGGGATTTTCTGACGGCATCACGCTGAATTCGCTCTCAATCGAAAACGGACATATCAGTCTGAACGCCACCAGCGCCCACATCGCACAGTGAACCCATTTTGGGACGCGGCGGAATATCAGCCGCATAATAATCACCGCAAGCACTACACAGCTCGCATTGACGCTCATGCTCAGCAGTTCAAGAAATAAATCCTCCATGTCACTCCTCCTGTCCGTAATCGTCAATCATACGCTTAATTTCATCTATCTCCTCCGCTGACAGTTTATTTTTTCGTGTAAAAGCAGCGATAAACCCCGGCAGCGAGCCGTCGAAGGTGCGTTCAATAAATTCACGGCTCTCGGAGCACTGAACGTCCTCCTTGGACACCAGTGAAGTCACTACCGAATTTTCATTTTTCAATATGCCGCGTTCCTCCAGCCTTTTGATGACTGTGTAGGTCGTAGACTTCTTCCAATCAAGCTGCTGAGCGCAGAGCCTGGCCAAATCGCCGCTCTTAATCGGCTCATTTTCCCACAGTATCAGACAAAACCTGTATTCGCTTTCAAACACCTTGGGCACTTCCATATAAAAATTCCTCCAATCAAAATCAGGTCTAATGGATTAGAATTACAATTCAATTCTAATCCATTAGACCCGATATGTCAATACCTTATGTTAATTTTTTATATAAAAAATACGGCTTTGATTGCCATATTGATTCGTCAGCCAAGACTGTATTTTTAATTTTTTTTACTCAATAATAAAGTGTGTTGGTTGATTTGACCATGTTTTACTTTCAATTGATTTCCGCCGAGTATTTGCGCGAAATGCACAGCTTTTCGCCGTTCTCCATCGTCGCCGTAATCGTGCGGTTTATCTCCGGCTTAAATCTCGCCGCGTGGTTGATATTCATTAGCTGTGTGCGTGAAATTCGGAAAAAATCCCTTCCGTCCAAAATCTCCTCCAACTCGTACAGCCGCATGCTCACCTCAAACACTTCCTTTGCGGTGTAGAGAAAGGTGCGGTTGTCCACTGTCTCAAAATAATAAATTTCGCTCACGCTGACGTGTTCAATTCCGCTCTCGCTTTTGGCGCGTATTCTGCTGCCGAAGCTCGCTATGTAATCCCGCAGCCTTATTATTTTTTCGTCCACCCTGCGGCATGAAATCACAACCTCGGTTTCGTCTACGTCTTCCTGTTTAATATCTATCTTCATGCCACACCACCTTTCCGCTGCTGTAAACACAATATACCACAGATAAAATATTTTGCAATACCCCCTCAACCGAGCGGTACATTTATCGCAATCAAAATGCCGCCGTGCACCCGAATAGAGCTGCACAGCGGCATTTTTTCTAATTATTATAATTCATATTCCATTTGTACATCAAACGGCTCGTTCTCGGCAATTACAACATTAATTTCACTTGCCTCAACACAGCCTAATTTTCTGTAAAACGCTTGACTTTCCTTTGACGAATGAGCAGAAATATATAATTTGGATGCTTTTGTTTTGCGTGCAGCTTCACACGCCAACTTAAAAAGCTCTCTTCCTATGCCGCTTCTTCTGAATGGCTCGGATACCTGCAACATAACCAATTCGATATATTGATTTTCGCTGCCGAAAAATGAATCAGACAGGTAGATAAACCCGACTACTTCATTTTTATAAAATGCACCGTAGGCAATGCTGCCTTGGCTGATTGCTTTCAAGGTATCTTTTGCAACATTTCTCAGCTTATCCGAGTCCCAATCTTCAATAAATTCATTTTTAACCAGAACATATTTATTATCTATTTTCCGCCAGCATTCATTTATTTTTTGAAAGCGTTTAAAGTTGTCAAGTGAGTTGACATTAAAATTTTCTTCTGTCAGTTTCAAGTAAGTGATTGTTTCCATAAGTTCTTTCTCCTTTAATGTTGATTGATTTTTTTACCAAAAGAATATAACCTTTCATCGCAATCACTCCTTACACTTGATATTCAGGCAACTTCTAAAAATTACACATTAATTTCGACCTTAACCCCAAGCTCGTCCTTGTACTTGTCAAGCACGGGATTTACACACTCGATGAGGAACTCAGTGACCTGCTCGGGGCTTCTGCCGACATACTTTGACGGGTCGAGCAGTGCTTTAAGCTCATCGAGAGTTACACCGAACATCTCGTCCCCCGCAATTCTCTCAAGCAAATCGTTTTCCTTGCCCTCGACCTTGACCTGCTTACCCGCCTCCATGGAGTGAACGCGGATTCTCTCGTGAAGCTCCTGACGGTTGCCGCCGCGCTTAACGGCGTCCATCATGATGTTTTCGGTAGCCATGAATGGAAGCTCCTTCATCAGACGCTGATTGATGACCTTGGGATATACCACCAAGCCGTCAACTACGTTGAGATACAGGCTGAGAATGCCGTCAACCGCGAGGAATGCCTCGGGGACGCTGATTCTCTTGTTTGCGCTGTCATCGAGTGTTCTCTCGAACCACTGTGTAGCCATAGTGATTGCGGGATTGAGCGCGTCAACCATGACATAGCGCGCCAGTGACGCGATTCTCTCACTGCGCATTGGGTTGCGCTTGTACGCCATTGCGGATGAACCTATCTGACCTTTCTCAAACGGCTCCTCGATTTCCTTGAGGTGCTGGAGCAAACGTATGTCGTTGGAGAATTTGGTTGCGGACTGAGCTATACCCGACAGCACGTTCAGAATGCGGCTGTCCAGCTTGCGGGTGTAGGTCTGACCCGATACGGCAAAGCATCCGCTGTAGCCCATTTTCTCGGCAATTCTCTTGTCGAGTGCGCGGCACTTCTCGTGGTCGCCGTCGAAAAGCTCGAGAAAGCTTGCCTGTGTGCCTGTCGTACCCTTACAGCCGAGCAGCTTGGCATGCTCAAGCTGATATTCCACATCTTCCAAATCCATAAGCAGATCCTGAAGCCACAGAGAAGCGCGCTTGCCGACTGTGGTGGGCTGTGCGGGCTGAAAATGAGTGAACGCAAGGGTCGGTAGCGACTTGTATTCATCGGCAAACTTCGCAAGCTCGGCAATTACGTTTACAAGCTTCTTGCGGATAAGCTTCATCGCCTCGGTCATTACGATAACGTCGGTATTGTCGCCGACATAGCAGGAGGTCGCGCCGAGGTGGATTATTCCGGCGGCCTTCGGGCATTGCTGACCGTATGCGTAAACATGGCTCATTACATCGTGACGGACTTCCTTTTCGCGTGCCTGAGCAACTTCATAATTGATGTCGTCGGCATGTTCTTTCAGCTCGGCAATCTGCTCGTCGGTAATATCCAAGCCAAGCTCCTGCTCAGTCTCAGCCAGAGCAATCCAAAGCTTGCGCCATGTGCGGAACTTCATGTCGGGTGAAAAGAGGTATTGCATTTCCTTGCTTGCATATCTGGATGCAAGCGGTGTTTCGTATATATCTTTCAAATCATTCAGTCCTTTATTTTTATTAATTTTTTGTTCGCTGTTATTTTTAAAGCTATAAATGAGCAGATATGTAAAATTATACAATAAATCATAATTTATATCAGGTGTATCTGCGTGACGTCCACTTGAAAATCAAAGATTTTCTCGTTAGTTTTCTACGGGCTTCGCATGGGTACACTTTTCTATTTTAGCTTTTTTCTTGCACTTTAGCTTTG
>JAQXFQ010000033.1 GCA_029005175.1 Bacillota bacterium | reverse complement strand
CACACTCGCATTTATTCAAATTTCACACCGCTCTCGCGAGTGCTATAATAATATACCACACACTTTTATGTTTGTCAAGTAAAAATTAAAAAAAATTTAATTGCAATAGTAAAAACTCAAATTTCAAAGTAAATGCACGGTGGAGAAAAACAGATGCTGTATTTAGTTGGAATTTCAGAGCGTGTTCACATAAAAAATCATATTAATTTTTTAATATATCCGGCAGCGCAATTTCTCACTCTGCCTTTGGTTCATTTATTCCCTACTTCTTCTGCAATATCGTCACTGCCGCATAATGCAGAATTTCAAACTCGCTCGGTGCTATGCTCTCGAGCAATGCCATATGTTCCCTTTCAAATTCCGCTACATCTTCCTCCGAAAGCGACGCGCCTATTCCGCGGCAGGATTTCATTCTTCCGTTCCATGTCTCGCGGGTGAAAGGCACGCTCAGGTCGAACATCTCGCGGCTCTCCACCTCAAAATATTTTTCGTACTCCGACGGCACCCCTATCAATCGCCGAGTTTCGCCGCAGCCGTTCCAGCTCGGACTGTATTTGAGAACCAATTTCTCGCTCGCAGCTGCGATTTTGTCCTCATACGGCAGCCATGCCATGTAAAGAATCGCGAATCTTCCGCCGGGTTTCAGCACGCTGCTTATCTGCGGTGCGAGAACTGCATGATTGAAATACGCAAAGCACTGACAGGCTGTCACCGCGTCAAATGTTTCTGCGGGAAAATTGATTTCCTCAGCGGGAGAAGCCATAAATTCTATATCCATGCCGCCCAACTCAGCTAGAAGCTTCGCTTGCTCTATCTGATTTGGCGCAATGTCAATGCCTGTGAACTTCGCTCCGTATTTGTACATATTACGCGGAAGCACACCCGTGCCCGTGCCAATGTCGAGTACGCGCTGCCCCTCGGTGCAAATATCGCGGTCGATGAGATATTTGTAAAATTTCTCGGGATAGATGTCGCGGTATTTTGCATAATCCTCGGATGTTCTGCCGAAATCAAAACCCTTGCCGCCGTCAATGTTTTCCTTTTCAATCATAATTACGTTTCCCCTTTCTTTTAATAAAGATCATCTACATTGTATCACATCAAAAACAATATTGCAAATCAGCAAAAAAGGCTCACACCCCAATGCTGCTGTTAATCAACACGGAGATGTGAGCCTTTTTGCGCCTTTTATACCATTCCAGCTAAATTATGCAACGCTTGTCTGAACTTCCTGCATATCACTGCTGCGCGGCTTAATGCAGAGAGTTATGATTATAGCCACGGCCAGCACGATAGTTGTGGCGATACCGCCCTCCATACCGAAGCTGCCGCCGTTGATAAATTCAAAGCCTTCCACACTCTTAAAGCTGAAAACAGACGAACCGAAGCCGCTGCCGCTTACCAAAACACCATAGAAATTGCCCTGCACGAAATTCCAGATTGAGTGAATAGCGCATACCATCCAAATCGAATTAAGCTTGAGCACCATCACAGACATAAACACGCCGAACAGGATAAGATTCACCTCAGCGAGCGGCGCAATACCTGCATTGTTCAGATGCAGTGCGCCAAAGACCAGTGAGTTAAACAGCATACCCGCAAACGCGCCCGCCTTGCTACCGAGCGAAGTCATCATAAAGCCTCGGCATATAACTTCCTCGCTCATGCCTTGAATTATAAAGCCGACAAACAGCAGTGCAAGAGAAATATAGCGGCCGTTCAGCACATAGCCGTTGAATTCCATTGCGCCTGTGGCGACACACATGCCAATGCATGCCGAAAACATCACAAATGCAATCACCATGCCGAGCAGATAATCCGTGACGGCGCGCTTCTTGACAAATCCCATAGTGCGCAGTGGACGCTTCTCGGCGAATTTGACATACAGCAGCATTACTACCGTTGCAGCACCTGTGGCGAAAAGCTGCAGTATCATGCTCTCCTCGCCCTTCAAATCAAAGTTAATCTCCTCACCCGTAGCCGCCGACTGAAATCCCGCCAAAAATGCTTTCACCATCATATACGGCATTGCGACTATGCCTGAAGAAAATATTGCCGCCAGCATTATGCCGAAAGCTATCAGACCTATGACAAATGTATTGTGCCTCATCTGTGTGCCCTGCTGAGCCTCGCGAAGTATGTCGGGCATAGGGCTGAACGTCTTTTTTATATTCTTTAGCATAAATAATGATACCCCTTTTTGAGTTATTTTACAAATTATAAATGAGCGGATATGTAAAATTGGACAATAAATCATAATTTACCAGAGAGTACGCAACGCCGGGAATCCAAGGGGACTGGTCCTCTTGGCGGGGTCGAGGGGCAGCGCCCTTCGTGGGGTCGTAGG
>JAQXFQ010000032.1 GCA_029005175.1 Bacillota bacterium | reverse complement strand
GCCTTGAATATTTTCTGCACTGATTTCACATGGTAATCGTCAGTAGTGCGGATGAATCTGTCATAGGAGATACCCATGAATTCCCAAAGCTTTTTGAAGTTGGCAACTATGCCGTCTACATATTCCTGCGGGGTAAGACCTGCTTCCTTTGCCTTGTCTTCGATTTTTTGACCGTGCTCATCCGTACCTGTGAGGAACATTACGTCGTATCCCTTAGCTCTCTTGTAACGAGCCATGGTATCGCATGCTACGGTAGTGTAACAATGACCGATATGCGGGTTTCCCGACGGATAATATATCGGTGTGGTAATGTAGAATTTTTCTTTTGATTCACACATGAATACATCTTCCTTTCAAAAATACATAATAAAAAGCGTCCGACTGATCCAAATTAACAAAGGACGAGAGCGGACGCTTAAAAATGCTTCGTGTTACCACCTTAATTTGCCGGCATCTCACGATGCGCAGCCTTAGCAAGTACCGTTTTTTGCGATACTTTTACGCTTTAACGGGCGTATCCCGCCGCAGCCTACAGAATCAATGATTCATTCGGTGCAAGGCTCCAAGATCATCTTCCGCCGCGCCTTCCGTGCTTATTTTCACCAAACAAAGCTCTCTGAAACGTAATCTCGCGTGTACTCTTCTTTTCACAGCCGTTATAATATTTTGTTTTTATAAATGTTACCACAATCTTCATTTGTTGTCAAGAGCCAAGCTTTCCGTTTACAGGGTTTTTGAACGGCTGAACAAATTACGAACAACATCGATGGAGTATTTGCAATAGAAAAGATCAGTGTTAAGGGGGGATAATAAAACAAATTGTCATGATTATTTTGTCAATAAATTAATTTATATCTCAATACCTTTTAATCCTTGACCTTGCGGCTCTTGCATTGTATAATAAATTACAAATGAGCAAAATGGGTGATATGCAGATGAATGAATTTAAAAAAATTACTATTGAAGAGTGGGGCAAGGCTCCGGGCGGAGAAATTGTTTATAAATATAATGTTTCGGGCAGCAGGCTCGCCGCTTCGTTTATAAGCTTCGGCGCAACCATACAGCGCATGACTTACGACGGCAATGACATTATATTTTCTCTGCCGGATGTGAAAAAGTACGCAAAATTCAGCGGTGGCTGCACCGGCGCCACAGTGGGTCGGTATGCAGGACGTATTGCCGGCGGACAGTTTGAGATTGACGGCGTTAAATACCAATTGCCGTGCAATCAGCGTGGAAACCACATGCACGGCGGCAATAATGGATTTAATACGAAAGTTTGGGACGGAACACCGTTTGAAACGGAAAGTGAAGCGGGTGTGGAATTCAGCCGCATATCCCCTGACGGTGAAGAGGGGTATCCGGGAAATATGAATGTATCGGTACGCTTCTCTGTTACAAAGGATGACTGTCTGAAAATATCATATACAGCTAGTACCGACGCGCCGACTGTGCTTAATCTTACAAATCACAGCTATTTCAACCTCAACGGATTCAGTGTAAATAAATCCGGTATGCCTGACTCTGACGGAAATAACGGTGATATTGAATTTATGCTTGACGCTGACTGTATCACCGAATTGCACGATGCTATTCCTACAGGAAGACTGATTGATGTAAGCGGAACACCGTTTGATTTCCGTTCACCTAAGATTATTTCCGATGACGCTGCCAAAGTAAAGGACAGTGACGGATACGACCATAATTTTGTACTTAACAATCCCACGCTTGACAATCCCTGTGCATCGGCTTTCAGCCGCAAGTCGGGACTTATGATGGAGTGCTTTACCGATCAGCCGGGTGTGCAGTTTTTTTCGCTCGGTACAGCAGGACCGGCATTTGCACTGGAAACACAGCATTTTCCCGACAGTCCGAATCATCCTGATTTTCCTGATACCGTTCTTCGACCTGATGAGATTTTCCGCAGCACTACGATTTATAAATTTACAAAGTTATAAAGCCGATATATGTGGATAATACAATTTATACTCACTTTTACTGTATATTTTTGACCGGCGAAATGTAAAATATAATAAAGTCAGGGTTGATTTTATATAAATATTGATGTAAAATAAATTATTATTATGTAATTCATTATGAATAAAATCAATTTTTTACTTCATAGTATGTGTGTTATGCACTGCTCAAAATGTGAATTCGGAAAGGAAAAGATTATTTTGCGGTCATTATGCCAATTGACTGTAAGGTAAAGCAGCTATTTGCATGAAATATATAATAATCGACCTGGAATGGAACGGAAATCAGACAGCAGACGGATATTTCAATGAGATAATCGAAATAGGCGCGGTAAGTCTGGATGAAAATATGAATGTAATCAGCGAGTTTCAGCAGCTTGTTAAGCCCAAGGTTACCAAAAAGCTTAAAGGCAGAATCAAGGAGCTGACTCATATAACAAACGATGAGCTTAAAAACGCGGAAGGCTTTGTAAGCGTTTACAACAAGCTGAAAAAGTGGATAGGCTGTGATGATGACAATTGCCTGCTGTCGTGGGGAAATGCCGATGTTTTGGTTTTATATGAAAATCTGAATCATTACAATATGGTGAACGATATATATGTTATCAGGCATTTTTGTGATGCTCAGCTCTTGTGTCAGCAAGCTCTTGAAATCTCGCTTGCCAAGCAGGTGGGACTGTCAGCGCTTGCGGAAATGGCGGAAATCGACATTGGCGACGCCCAGCTTCACCGCGCGCTCAATGACAGCAAGCTGACGGCGAAATGCCTTGCCAAGCTTTTCACTGAAGATTTATACGATCAATTCGCCAAGGTTGCCGATAAGGAGTTTTATGAGCGGATAAACTTCAAGTCGTACAGCATAAGCGACCCCGACGACGAGCGTATCAGACAGAATAATCTGATGGTTGAATGTCCGAATTGCGGAATATACATGAAGCGGCTTACAAAGTTTTCGCACCGCAACAAAAAGCATTATGCGCGTTATCAGTGCGGAGGCTGCGGCAGAAGCTACAATATTTCCCATTCGTTCAAAATTACATACGATGGACTGGTGCACAAAAACACACTAACTGAAATCGGCGGTTCTTCGACTGACGATGAAACGGCATGAATAATTATTGCAAACAGGCGGGCGGCAAAATTTTGTTATTGCGGTCTGTCTGTTTTTGTTGTATTATATAGTGAATCTTGATTTTGCGGAAAGGAAGTCTGAGCGTGTCGGAAAAATGCAATCTTTGCCCGAGGCTGTGCAATGCGGAAAGAGATATTCTGCGAGGCAGCGGGTTCTGCGGGTGCGGTACAAATCCTGTGATTTCACGCGCGGCCTTGCATATGTGGGAAGAGCCGGTGATAAGCGGCAGCGCGGGCTCAGGGACGATATTTTTCAGCGGCTGTACACTTGGCTGCGCCTTTTGCCAAAATTATGCGATTTCGTCAAGCCTGCGCGGCCGCGCTGTTACACCTGAAGAGCTTGCGGGAATCATGCGGAATCTTGAGAAGCAGGGCGCACATAATATCAGCTTTGTCACCGGCACTCAGTATGTTCCGGCAATAATAGACGCGCTGAATATCTACCGCCCCGCAATACCCACTGTGTGGAACAGCGGAGGATATGAGCGTGTTGAAACGGTCAGGCAGCTTGCGGATTATATTGACATATGGCTGCCTGATTATAAATTTGCCCTTCCCGATGCAGCTGCAAAATATGCCCATGCTCGGAATTATCCCGAGACAGCAATGGCTGCGATTAGTTTGATGTGCGAGCTTAGCGGCGAAAATGTGATTGAAAATGGCATAATGAAGCGAGGCGTCATTGTAAGGCATTTGGTTTTGCCGCACAATGTGCGCAACTCAATTGCGGCGCTTCGCGCGATTGAAAAAAATCTGCCCAAAGGCACACTCGTCAGCATAATGAGCCAGTATACTCCGTCGGGAAACATTTCGGAATTCAGTGAACTTAGCCGACGTTTAAACAGAAGCGAATACGATAAAGTATGCGCCGAGGCGGATACTCTGGGAATAGGCGGCTTCATGCAGGAATTGTCATCGGCGAGCGAAGAATATGTACCTGATTTTGACCTGACAGAGCTGTGATTATTACACGAATGTTTATACTATAGTCACATATTTATCAATTTGCGGTGATATGCTGGATTAGTATGATAAATTTAATGTATCGGCAATAAAAATATATTAGCATTAGCGCATAAATCAGATAAGGACGGTTATGCAGATGATTAAAGTAAAGAATCTGACCAAAAAGTACGGAAGTATTTCAGCGTTGGATAATGTCAGCTTTTCAGTAAAAAAAGGCGAAGTCGTGGGATTCCTCGGACCTAACGGTGCAGGGAAAACCACCACGATGAACATACTTACAGGTTATCTTTCCTCTACCTCGGGCACGGTGTCTATAGACGGCTATGACATTCTCGAAGAGCCTACCGAGGCAAAGAAAAGGATAGGTTACTTGCCAGAAGTTCCACCGCTTTATCCCGATATGACAGTAGACGAATACCTCGACTTTCTGTATGAATTAAAAAAAGCCAAACAAAAGAAAGCACCGCATTTTAATGAAATCTGTGAGCTTACCCGGATCACTGCGGTTCGCGGACGCCTGATAAAGAATCTTTCAAAGGGCTACCGTCAGCGCGTTGGAATTGCCCAAACGCTGGTAGGCAATCCTCCTGTGCTTATTCTGGACGAACCCACAGTCGGACTTGACCCGAAGCAGATAATCGAAATGCGAACTCTTATAAAAAAGCTTGGGGAACATCACACCGTAATTCTGTCTTCACATATACTCAGTGAGGTGCAGGCGGTATGCGACAGAATTATTGTGCTGAATAACGGCAAGCTGGTTGCCGACAGTACCGCGGAAAATCTTAGCGACAGTTTGGGCAGCGGAAATTCGCTGACGCTCAAAGCAGTCGGCAGTGAAAGAGATATTCAGTCGGTGCTTAACTCGGTAAAGTGCGTCAAGCGTTTCAGCCGAAACGCACACTCAGACGGCGATGTGCAGGAATTTTCGGTCAGCATATCCCCGTCTGAAAGCGCCCGTGCTGATATTTTCTTTGCATTTGCCGCCAAAAAGATACCGATTATTGAAATGAAAACCACCGAATATTCACTCGAAGACATCTTCATGTCACTGGTGGATAAAAAATAAGAAGGGAGCGGATTTTTTTATGAAGGCAATATATAAAAGGGAACTCAGCTCGTGCTTCCGTTCTCCTACAGGCTATGTGTTTTGCGCAATATACCTGTTTTTCAGCGCGATGTATTTTAACTCGGTGCTTTCTACAGGTCAATCGTCAGAATTTCCGCAGATTTATTATGGCATGCTTAATATAGTTCTGCTTATGCTGCCGCTGCTCACCATGCGTCTTTTCAGCGAGGAGCGCAAGTATAAAACCGACCAGGTGCTGCTGACTTCACCGATAAATATAACGCCTCTTGTTATGGGAAAGTTTCTCTCATCGCTCACAGTGTATGTCGGATGTACGCTTTTTACTTTGATTTACGCAGTTGTGTTCTGCTTCTTCGTCACGCCGTCGTGGTCGCTGATAGCGGGAAATATACTTGGTGCGATTTTATTCGGAGCGGCGTTTATCGCTGTGGGTATGTTTATCTCGTCAATGACCGAGAGCCAGTTTGTTGCGGCTATGGGCTCATTTTCAATAGCAACGGTGTTTATTATACTAGATGTAATTCCGCTTGTAACAGACAATGAATTTATAGTGTCATTGGTAAACAGTATTTCGTTTGTGGGCAGATACACGCCGTTTACAAACGGCATTCTGGATATTTCAAGCATAATATTTTTTCTGAGCATTACGGCTGTGTTTATTTTTCTCACGGTGCGAGTGCTTGAAAAACGCCGCTGGAGCTGACGGGAGGTGCGCAGATTGGCTAGTAATAAACATAACGATAAAAAGAAAAAAGAGAAGCAATTCAAGCTGCCAAGCTTTACTGAAATAAAATCATCCGTAAAAAATACGATCACACTTATACGCACCAGCAGCCGATTCAGACACGGTACAATGGCTACTGTAATGACTGCTGTATTTTTTGTTTTCATTATTTTGCTGAATGTCATTGCAATGAAAATGTCTGAAAAGTATTCGTTCATGACCATAGATATGACTGATGACGGAAGATATACCCTTTCCGATACCACTATTGATATTATCAAAGACATTGATGAGGTAGTGGAAATTGATATTCTGGCGACTGAAGCGCAATGCACTACGGCATCTGCTGTTATAGAAGATACGTATGGACAGATTCCGATTGCACACGAAATTATTAAGCGTTATGCTCAGGAAAACGACAATATTACAATAAATTATGTTGACCTGAGCAAAACTCCGGCGTATATTCAGCAGTTTCCCGAATACAGCAATACGCTGGACTATTATTCAATTGTTGTAAAGTCAACACGCCGCACCCGCGTGACTTCATTTTATGAAATGCTTCCCGGGCTTTCGTCAAGTTATACGACATACGACAGCACAAATCTGAGCGACGCGGTGGCTCAGTCCTACACAGAAACCTATATGACCTCGCTTATCAAGACCGTTACAATGGATAAAACCCCGGTAGTCGCATTTGTCAGCGGTTTGAATGTCGATGGAAACAGCGGCGATCTGGTGAGTCTGCTGCAAATAAACGGTTACGATGTGCATGCTGTGGATATACGAAAGGAGGATTTCCCCGAGGATACGGACATTGTCATGCTGGCTGCCCCGACGACTGATCTGACGCAGGCTCAGGTGCAGAAGTTGGATGAATTTTTGAATTCAGATTCAGACTCAAGAACGCTTCTGGTGTTTTCATCCTCGGTAATGCCTGAGCTGCCGAATCTGAATGCGCTGCTGTCCGAGTACGGCATTTCCATCACGCAGAATATAGTGTATGAGGGAGATTCTTCAAATACGATTTCCACGCAGATGAGTGCGTTTACCCCTCAGATGCTCACTACAGATTATACCAACTCGCTGCTTGACGAATTGAATTATCCTGCCGTTTCCAATGCAGTTGCGCTCGACCTGCTGTATGAATCAAAGGGAAATACGGATGTCGAAGCTGTCCTCACCTCTACAAGCGAGGGCTATGTTTGCAGCAGTGCAAAGGAATTTGTCAAATCGGATTACACCGAGGCGGATAAGGATACCCGCACAGTTATGGCGTACTCCACGACCTATCGTGATACATTGGACGGCGATGAACTGCGCACTGATATAATAGTTGCTCCCGGCAGCCTTTATTATGCAGAATTTCTCGGTTCAGACGTGTATGGCAATCTTTCGCTGATGATGAACATATTCAACCGGCGAGGCGGCATTGATACAGGCAATATAGACATAGAGGCTAAATCGCTGTATGCAGTGGATTTCTCGGTTGATATACAGACGCTGACCATACTCAGCGCCGTATTCGGATATGTTATTCCTATAGTCGTGCTTCTTGCCGGTATGGTGGTATATTTCAGGAGGAAAAGACTGTGACAAAGAAAAAGCGCAATCTGATTTTGCTGCTTGCGGCAACCTTAATTATGGGCGGCTTGCTGTGGCTCGTTATCAGGCTCGATGAAGAAAATATAGACCACACACACGACACTGATACGTCTGAAACGTCAGAGAATGTCAGCAGCAGTGACTCGGGAATACTTATTAATGAGGACGACGAGAATTTGAAGAAAATCGTCTACAGCAACGAAAAGGCGAGTTATACCGTGACGCTTGACAAAAAAGCGGGCGAAATTGTATTCAGCGAGCTGAAAGGACTGCCCGTGAATCAGAACTTTATGGAATATATATGGTATGGTGTAACTCAGCTTACCTATGACAGTGTGATAACGTCCACTGATGCCGAGGGCTACAAGGCGTCGGCTTACGGTCTTGATAAGCCTTCTCTTATGGTGAATGCGACCTTTGAGGGAGATAAGAAATACAAATTTATCGCAGGCAGCGCCGTACCCGGCTGTACGGATACGTATTATGTGCGGCTCAGCGGAGATAAAAATGTATATGCCTGTGCGATAGATTCTGTGTTTTTTATGGGCAACGATTACTTTCTCAGCGATGATGTGTTTTATTCCTATGACAAAGATTTAGAGAGCGAGTCGGATATATCTATCGGCAATATCAATCTCAGCGGAGATAATTTTGACGGCAAGTTCGTAATGCAGCAGAACAAAACCAGCAACCAAAGCGACCCGTTCTGCGGCTATGATTATATTGTGACCTCGCCGATAAGATGGCCGGCAAAGTCATCGTCCGCTGCGCTGATAGTGCATGAGCTTACTTACATGACCGCCAGCGACGCTGTGGTGCTCAATCCCACTAAAAAGCAGCTTAAGCAATACGGTTTTGACACACCGTCATGCACGATGAACTTTACACGCAACGGCAAAGCCTGCACGCTTTATATAGGAAATATCACCAAAACCGATATGTATGTTATGCTCAAGGGTCAGCCGATAATATATTCGCTTGATGTCGATGGTCTTTCAATGCTGCATAAGCTCTCTCCCGAAAATATCTACAGCGACACCGCGCTGTCAATTTCTATCGAAACCATAAGCAATATTAAAATACAATCATCAAATGTTAAACGGAATATGGCAGTTTCGCGCAAAGCAAAGGAATCAACAGCAGCGGCGGAAATTTCTGAGGATGTTATTTACACATACAGTGTAAAGGTCGACGGCAACGATAAGAAATATTCAGTTTACACCAATTTTATAAAGCTGCTTAACAACAGCGTCGTACAAAACTGGAACGTAAAGAAGCCTGCAGGAAAGCCCGCTGTCACCATAACGGTTGATTATTTTGATAATTACGGCAGAAAGAGCGATGTTATCGAATTTTACAAGTATTCAAGCCGTGCCTATGCGGTGGTGTGGGGAGATTATCCTGTAAATACGGTATCTGCCACATGGCTGAGTCAGATTCTTGAAAACGCTGAAAAATTGTGAATTGATTGTGCATAGTTCACAAATCTATCGGCGAAAATGACGCGACAATTTGCCAAAAAGAGAGAAAAATATTAAACATCTTGTAAATTACAATAATGTATGATATTATAATAGCAAGATTATGTAGAAAGGATAAAAGAGTGGGGCGACCCACTCTTTTGTTTGTATATGCATTGATTTGCATATACATCGGCATATACAGGAGGTGGATGATTTGGCAGGAAAAAAGCATGGAGGCAATACGGTGGCGATCGTTACAAAAATTGCAAAACCGATAGCTGACGAATTGGGCTTGATTCTGTGGGACGTAAGATTTGTAAAGGAAGGCGCGTCG
Source organism: Bacillota bacterium (assembly GCA_029005175.1). Lineage (GTDB taxonomy): Bacteria > Bacillota > Clostridia > Oscillospirales > Acutalibacteraceae > RUG762. The sequence goes on along the minus strand of JAQXFQ010000032.1, from coordinate 25,818 downwards.
TGGTATCTTCGCATTTTTATTGATAAGGAGGGCGGCGTGACTATCAATGACTGTGAAGCAATGAGCCGCGCGGTAAACGGTCCCATTGATGAGGCAGATCCCATAAGTCAGTCGTATTTCCTTGAGGTTTCGTCTCCGGGTATAGAGCGCGAGCTTAGCCGCCCTGAGCATTTTGAGATGATGAAGGGCAGAGATGTTTCGGTAAACCTTTACAGACCTGCAGAGAACGGCGATAAGGAAGTTATAGCTGAACTGATAGGGCTTGAGGGCGATAATATCGTACTTGCAGACCTGGACGGGGTGAGGTTTGAAATAAACAAAAAGGACGCTGTTTCAGTAAAGCTTTACGATTGCGAGGATTTTGATGATTCGGATTCTTCCGATAATATAGAAAACTTTGAAGACGATATTTCAGAAGAACAATAACTTTGGAGGTATATAAATGGCAAGAAGCAGAGCTAAAAAAGAAGAGGGAGAGAATATTTTTCAGGCTCTCGAACTTTTGGAACAGGAGATGCATATTCCTGTAGATTATATGATTGAGAAAATTTCCGGAGCTATTAAAATTGCGCTCAAAAAGAGCAACAACGGCAATGATGATATTACCGTGAGAATAGAACCCGAAAACAATGTCTTCAGCGTATTTATCCGCAAAAAGGTTGTTGAAGAAGTTGTGGACAGCGGTCGCGAGGTTTTGCTGGATGTTGCGCTCAAAAACGACCCGTGCGCTGAAATAGGCGAAACAGTAGCTATTAAGCAGGATCCCAAGCAGTTCGGACGTATTGCGGCTCAGACAGCAAAGCACATCATACACCAGGGTATCAGAGATGTTGAAAAGGGGCAGGTCATGGAGGAATTCCAGAGCCGTCATCAGGAGCTTGTCACCGCAACAGTAGACCGCATAAATCCAGAAAACGGCGATGTGATGGTGAAAATCGGCAATTACGATGTGCTGCTTTCTCATAATGAGCAGGTCGGCAACGAGCATTTTGAGGTCGGTGATCTTATCAAGGTTTATGTAGTGGATGTCAAAAGCGGAGAAAGAGAGCCGCGTCCGACGATTTCCAGAACACACCCCGGTATGGTCAAGCGGCTGTTTGAAACAGAGGTTCCCGAGATATTCGACGGAACAGTTGAAATCAAGGCTGTATCAAGAGAAGCGGGTAGCAGAACGAAAATCGCCGTGTGGAGCAATGATGAAAATGTTGATCCCGTGGGCGCATGCATAGGTCCCCGCGGCTCACGTGTGAGCAAAATTGTAGATGAACTCGGCGGAGAAAAAATCGACATTATCAAATACAGCGATGATCTGTCCGAATTTATCGCCAAGGCACTTTCTCCTGCGGATGTAACAAATGTTGAGATTATCGACGAAGCTGCAAAGTCATGCCGCGTAACCGTTCCTTCAAGCCAGCTTTCATTGGCTATCGGCAACAAGGGACAGAACGCAAGGCTTGCCGCCAGACTTACCAATTGGAAAATAGATATTCGTTCAGAGGAAGACGTAAAGGCTGAACGCGAAGCCGCTGCGTTGGCAGAGTCTGAAGCTGAAGCCGCAGAAACCGATGAACCCGCAGTGGATGATATAATTGAGAATGAGGATGTATCGACAGAAGAAGCAGTATCCGAAGCAGAAGACGCTACGGCAGAAGCCGAGACAGAAGAGTAATTCCCTGACTTAATTAAGAGAGGAGGAAACAGCCGTGCAGCAGAAGCAGAAGAAAATTCCGATGAGAACGTGTATAGGCTGCGGAGAAACAAAGCCGAAAAAGGAGCTTGTGCGCGTTGTTCGGGAGCCGGACGGAAGTTTGTGCATTGACCTTACGGGTAAAAAGAACGGTAGAGGGGCATATATATGCCACGATACAGAATGTATGAAAAAGGCCAGAAAGGGCAGGCGGCTGGAGAAATCCTTTTCCATGCAGATTCCGGACGAAGTATATGATGAACTGATGAGGGGGATTGCCGCAGATGAATGAAAATCTGCATTATATGCATTCCCTGCTTTCCCTGCTCGGACTTATGAGAAGGGCGGGAAAGCTGTCACTTGGGTTTGATGCGGTGACAGACAGCGCAAAAACAGGCGAAAGCTGCTTGATATTGATAACAGCGGATATTTCGCCAAAGACCTTAAAGGAGCTGAATTATAAAATCAATAATAAAGTCAGCATTCTGACTATATCCTGTACACAGGATGAAATCGGAAGAGCGATAGGCAAAAATGTCAGAATTATTTCTATAAATGATAAAGGATTCGCTCAAAAGGCAAAGCTTTTGACGGAAGCAAATGACGGGGAGGAATAACTATTGATTAAAGTAAAATATAAAGTAAGCCAGCTTGCAAAGGATATGGGAATGACGGGTAAGGAGCTTGTAGAGCTTCTCAAAAAAAGCGGAAATCCCGAAAAGAAATACACAACCACCACTACGCTTGAGGGCGACGAGCTTGATATGGCTTATGAAATAATTACCAAGGAACATTCAGTTGAGAATTTCGATGAGTTTCTCGCTCAGGCAAAGCGTATGGAAACCGTAAACAGCAACTCCGGGACGGTTGAAGCACCGAAGCCGGAAAAGGAAGAAAAGGCTGCAGTCAAGTCTGAGGAAAAGAAAGAAACTGCCAAGCCTAAAGATAAAGAACCAAAAAAGGAAAAATCCGAGACCGCTTCACCCGCAAAGACTGAAGTTAAATCCGAGGTTAAAGCTGAGGTTAAAGTCGAGGTCAAAACTGAGGTTAAAGCTGATAATGCCAATGAACCTAAAGTTGATAATGCAAAGCCGATTTCCGAGGTGAAATCTGTTGAGACTAAGCCGGCGCAGCCTGCTGTTCAGGTTAAGACTGCGTCTGCTCCTGTGGGTCAGCGTGCCGCAGTTATAGGTCAGATTCAGATAAAGCCACAGCCGCGCAAGCAGCAGAATGAACGCAAAAAGGATAACAGAGACAGCGGAAAGGACAATCGTGACCGCCGAAATCAGCAGTCTGTGCAGGATAATCAGCAGAAACGTGACAGCAAGCAGCAGTCCAGACAGAATCAGGGCAATGCAGCGGCTCAGTCGGCTCAGAAGCCTGCCGCACAGCAGAGCAAGCCTCAGCAGGCTCAGAAGCCCGCGGCAAAGGCTCCTGTCAAGGCAGCTACCAATAAGCCGATCGATCCTAAATTCCAGCAGCCGCAGAAGCAGAAAAATCCTGCTCAGCAGCCCAGACGCGTTGAACCGCCTACAACTCGAATAGTTGACACACGCACCACCGAGCTTAATGCCGATAAGTATAACACCCGTTATGACGATATGGCGTTTGAAAAAGAGGTCGGCCGCCGCAACGAGAATATGGTGGGCAAGCAGAAGCTTCACCAGAAGTCTCAGGATTACCGCAAGAAAAAAACAGGCAAAAAGGAAACCGAAGCCGAGCGCATGCGCCGCATTGAAAAGGAGCGCAAGAGCAAGCCTATCACAATTACTGTTCCTGATGAAATCACAGTCGGTGAGCTTGCGCGCCGTCTGAAGGTCACAGCTTCCGAGGTTATTAAAAAGCTCATGCTGATGGGCACAATGGTTACAATAAACGATGTAATCGACTTCGACACAGCGTATTTAGTGGCAGAAGAATGCCATGCTAAGGTTGAGAAGGAAGTTGTTGTAACAATTGAAGAGCGAATTATAGATGACAGCCAGGATACCGATGAGAACCTCGTTCCCAGAAGTCCTGTCGTCGTTGTTATGGGTCACGTTGACCATGGTAAGACCTCACTTCTTGACGCAATTCGCACAGCACATGTCACTGACACCGAAGCCGGCGGCATTACTCAGCATATCGGCGCATACAGAGTTCCTGTGGCTGACAGAGAAATTACATTCCTCGATACACCCGGTCACGAGGCATTTACCACAATGCGTGCCCGCGGTGCGCAGGTTACAGATATTGCGATATTGGTAGTGGCGGCGGATGACGGTATCATGCCGCAGACAGTTGAAGCTATCAATCACGCTAAAGCTGCAAATGTTCAGATTATTGTTGCAATCAATAAGATGGATAAGGTCGGCGCAAACCCCGACGCAATCAAGCAGCAGCTCACAGAGTATGAGCTTGTTCCGGAAGAATGGGGCGGTGACGTTATATGTGTTCCTGTATCTGCCAAAACCCGTGAGGGATTGGATGACCTTCTCGAGAGCATAATACTTGTAGCGGATGTTATGGAGCTTAAGGCGAATCCCGACCGTTCCGCAAAGGGTACTGTCATTGAGGCTCGTCTAGACAAGGGAAGAGGTCCTGTGGCGACTGTGCTGGTTCAGAATGGTACTCTCCATGTGGGTGATATTATTGTCGCAGGTACATCTGTCGGTCGTGTCAGAGCAATGCTCAATGACAAGGGTGAGCGCGTTGAAGAAGCAGGTCCGTCTATTCCTGTTGAAATCACAGGTCTTGATGAAGCACCGACAGGCGGTGATTTGTTCGACTCAGTATCTGACGAGCGTCTTGCGAGAGAGCTTGTCGAGCAGCGAAAGCAGAAAATCAAGGATGAGATATTCAAGCAGCGCACACAGGTCACACTTGACAATCTTTTCAGCCAGATGCAGGACGGAGATATGAAGGAACTCAAGATCATAATCAAGGCGGATGTTCAGGGTTCTGTTGAAGCTGTCAGACAGTCGCTTGTCAAGCTGAGCAACGAAGAAGTCCGCGTGAATGTAATCCATGGCGCAGTTGGTGCAATCAGCGAATCTGATGTAATGCTCGCCGACGCCTCTCAGGCAATTATTGTCGGATTTAACGTGCGACCCGATCCCGTTGCTGAGGAATACGCAAAGCGTCAGGGTGTTGACATGAGACTTTACCGCATAATCTACGATTGCATAGAGGAAATCCAGGATGCAATGAAAGGCATGCTCGCTCCTAAAAAGCGCATTGTCGAACTCGGTAAGGCTGAAATCAGAATGGTTTACAAAATTACCAATGTCGGTATTGTTGCGGGCTGCTACGTTACAAGCGGCAAGATTCAGCGCAACGCTGAAATCCGCGTAGTGCGTGACGGTATAGTTTTGGCTGAGGATAAGCTCGCATCACTCAAACGCTTCAAGGACGACCAGAAGGAAGTTGCCGAGGGTTACGAGTGCGGTATAACACTTGAGCGTTACAACGACATCAAGGAAGGCGATATTCTCGAAGCCTTCGTTGTTGAAGAATATAGAGATTAATTTAGCGAAAGGGAATTTTGATATATGGCAGGACACAGAATTAACAGAATAAGCGAGGATATTAAGCGCGAGCTGTCTGCGATATTCAGAACTCTGAAAGACCCGAGAATCAGCAGTATGATTACTGTGCTACGCGTTGATGTGACAAATGATTTGTCATACGCGACTGTTCACGTCAGCACAATTGAGGGCGAGGAAAAAACTAAGGAGTCGGTCAAAGGACTTAAATCAGCACAAGGATATATCCGACACGAGCTTGGTGCGGCTCTTAAGCTTCGTCATGTGCCTGAGCTGCGCTTTGTCGCTGATAATTCAATTGCATACAGCGCGGAAATCAATAAAATTCTCAAAGGGTTAAATATTGAAGAAGATAAATCCGATGAGGATACGGAAATATCCGAGTGATTGCATCGTTATTGACAATCAAATGTCAGCTTTGGACTTTTTGGCGTAATGCTGAAAAGTCCAAAGTGCTATAAATTGAAATTTATTAAGGGGTTGAGGTTTATGCTTTCTGCAGTAAAGAAAAACGCTGAAAACGCGTTGGAAATATGTGGAATTGATGATAAAAGCTATCGCGACGGCATTATTAAAACAGCAAACGCATTGCGTGAAATGAATGATATTGTTATAATTTGCCATAAATCGCCTGATGGTGATACGCTGGGCTCTGCCTCTGCACTCTGTCGGGGACTTCGTTCTCTCGGTAAGCGCGCTAATGTGAAATGTGCTGATGAAATTCCGCAAAAATATTCGTTTATGTTTGACAACCTGAATGAGCATAACATTGTACCGCAGCATTTTGTATCTGTGGATATTGCTGCGCCGCACCTGATGGGCGCACTTGAAGCGGAATATGGCGATAAGCTCGACGTGTGCATAGATCACCACCGTATGAATTCTGTGAATGCAGGCGTAAAGTTTGTTGACGATACAGCGTCGGCAACAGGTGAAGTGATTTGGATTTTGCTTAAAGCTATGGGCGTGAAGCTTGATAAGTCAATGTCAGAATGCCTTTTCGCCGCAATTTCCACTGATACCGGTTGTTTTAAATACAGCAATGTCACAATACGGACGCATTTGATTGCAATTCAGCTAATGCAGCTCGGAATAGATTGTGCGGGAATAAATTTCAAACTGATTGACGAGGAAACCCCTTCAAAGCTTGCTCTAAAAAATATGGCGCTTTCCACTTTAGATTATTATTGCGGCGGTAAATGCGCTGTAATCACAATCACAAGCCAAATGATGACGGAATCCAAAGCTATGCCCGAGGATATGGATGGAGTGGCTTCCATTCCGAGAAGTATAAGCGGGGTGGAATGTGGTATTACCATGAAGCAGGACGGTGAGGCATGGAAAATTTCAGTGCGTTCCACAGATAAAATAAATGCGGCGGATTTGTGTGCAAGATTCGGCGGCGGCGGACACAAGGCAGCAGCCGGCTGTAAGCTGGCAACAGATTATGACGACGCCAAAGCCCAGCTTGTCGAGGCTGTAACTGAAATGCTCGGAAATCACACAGATAAAAATTAATTAGGGGCGGTAGTTTTTTATGAGTTGGCAAAACAACCCTGTAAACGGCTTACTGTTGATTGACAAGCCGACTGACTTTACGTCATTTGACGTTTGCGCCGTAATGCGCGGAATGCTTCATACCAAAAAAATCGGTCACTCCGGAACGCTCGACCCGATGGCGACGGGGGTGCTGCCAATACTGATTGGTTCTGCTACACGCGCGCTGGATTTGATTCCGTCACATGATAAAACGTATGTCGCGGGGTTCAGACTTGGACTTCGCACTGATACACTGGATATTACAGGCGAGGTTTTGTCGAAATGCGCGGCTGATGTTGAAGAAGCCTTGCTGCTGGAAACCATGGAGAAATTCAAAGGCGATATAATGCAGGTGCCGCCAATGTATTCAGCTGTGTCGATCAACGGCAAGAAACTTTACGATCTGGCACGTCAGGGAATTGAGGTTGAGCGAGAGGCGAGACCGGTCACAATTTACAGCCTTACTCTGGATGAATATGATAGAGCGAGCGGAACGGGAATAATGACGGTTTCATGCTCTAAAGGAACGTATGTCCGCACCTTGATTGACGATATAGGAAACGCTCTCGGATGCGGCGCCGTGCTGACTTCACTTCGCCGCACTATGGCGTCGGGCATGACAATTGACAAATGCATTACAATGCAGCAGGCGCAAAGCTATAAAGACGAAGGCTTGCTTGAGCAGCAAATATTACCGATTGACACCATATTTGAGTGCCATCCAGCGCTGTACATTTCCGACAATCAGACCGTGCGTTTTAATAACGGCGCGGCACTGGCATTGGAAAGACTGCATCCTCCAGTGATTGACGGGGTAAAACAAGCAGAACGGTTGAACGCGGATATATATAAAGACAGATCACTTTACAGAGTGTATACCCGTTCTCAAAAATTTCTCGGTTTGGGCGTTAAAGACGGAGATGAATTGAAGGTGTTTAAAAGATTCTAAACGTCAGGCGGGCGTAATTAAGGATTTGATTGCAGATGATTATTTATGAAAAAATACCTAAATTAAAGAATACGGCGGTTGCGCTTGGCTGTTTCGATGGGGTACATCTTGGGCATCAGCAGGTGATTAAGAATGTAATTACGGGTAAATCTGATTTGCTTTACAGTGTGATTTTCTCATTTTCAGATGATATTCCCTACAAAAGGGACAGCAGGCACATCATTACGTTTGATGATAAATGCAAAATATTTTCCGACATGGGTGCAGACAGCCTGATTATTCCGAAATTTTCATCAATAAGCGAGTATTCGCCTGAAGAATTTTTCAAAGAGATACTTATAAAAAAGCTTGACGCCAAATTGATTGCGTGCGGTGAAAATTACCATTTCGGCAAATACGCTGCGGGTGATACAGATAAGCTGCGCTCGCTTTGCGAAGAATATGGCGTCGAGTGTAAAGTAATATCGCCTGTTGAATTTGACGGTGAAATCATTTCTTCTTCACGAATTCGCAGAGAGCTGAACAACGGAAATATTAAGGCTGTGGAAAAAATGCTCGGCAGACTTTTCAGCTATGATTTTGAGGTGGTGAGCGGTCGTCACTTGGGAAGGACTCTCGGCACTCCGACAATCAACCAATATTTCCCGGATAATTTTGTTATCCCTATGTATGGTGTGTATGCGTCTGTGACCGAAATTGACGGTCGCCGTTATCATTCCGTTACCAATATCGGCGTGAAGCCTACAGTCGGTTCAGATAAGCCTCTCAGTGAAACATGGATTCCCGAATTCAGCGGTGATTTATACGGCCGCCGCATAAGAGTGAGCTTGGTGCAATATATGCGCGGAGAACACAAATTCGATTCTGTGGAGGAGTTGAAGCAGGCAATTCTTCAGGATGGTGTAAATTCAAAAGGCTTGACAGCGGATTATGTTGGAGAGGGTGGAAATAAATATGGAATTTGAACCGGAATCCCTCACGGTTTCATGTGTTGTAACCGAAGCCATGCTCGATTCCACACTCGGCTGCGGTGATACAATTAAGTTTTCCATGGCTATGATGGTAGCTTTAATGGAAAAGGCGGCGAAGCAATTGGCCGCTCGATATTTAAGTGAGGGATTAACGACTGTGGGCGTGATGATGAATACAACTCACGTTGCGCCAACAATAGCGGGTGTTGCTGTATATGCAACGGCAACCTTGCTGGAGCATTCCGAGGGGCAGTTTTATTTTGAAATAACGGCGCGTGATAATATGGGAATAATCGGCGAGGCAACACATCAGCGTGTAGCCGTGTCTATTGATAAATTTAACGAAAAAGCAAGAATTCGAGGTGGGGTTTAAATGAGCAATTTTAAATGTGTTTTGATGGATTTGGACGGAACACTCTTTGATACTTCCGAAGGCATTATGGAATGTTACAAAATGGGGCTTGAGAAATTCGGTATATTTGTAAAGGACAACAGTGAGCTTCGCAAGGTAATGGGTCCGTCGCTGTACATAAGCTACCGCGATTTTTACGGACTTGACGAGGTCCAGGTTAAAGAAGCAGTAAGAATCTACCGTGAGCATTATAACGGCGGAGGGATATACAAATGCCGAATGTACGAAGGTATGGAAAATACCCTGAAATTGCTGAAGGCAAATAACCTGAAAGTAGGTGTGGCAACCTCTAAGCCGCAGGTTATGGCGGAAAAAATACTGAATCACTTCGAACTTAGCAAGTATTTCGATACAATTTGCGGTGCAGAGCTTGACGGAAGCAGGAGCGATAAGGTTGAACTTATCAACGCAGCATTAAAGCAAATAGGCTTTACAGATAAAAATGAAGTTGTAATGGTAGGTGACAGGTTTTACGACATCAAAGGCGCTATCAGCGCGGGTGTACATTCAATTGGTGTGGCTTATGGCTTCGGCACTAAAGAAGAGCTTGCCGAGGCGGGTGCGGAATATATTGTTGAAGCTCCCGAAGATATATTAAAAATAGTGTTGTGATTTTTCCGGCATCTGTAATTGTGGATGCCGGATATTTATTTTTGAAATTTATCTGTAAAAATGTGGCATAATATGGTATAGTAATCTTGATAGGAATTTTATTTGATTACATAGGAAGGCGGGCGATTATTACGTTTAATATGACAGCTCAAAACGATTCGTTTGCAGGCGAACTTTGGACTTTGCTTTCGGGCATTTTTGATTCTGTGGGTGGAATAACATTTTTTGCGCGGCTTATTATACCTGTTATGGCCATAATTATATTGTCGCGCTGCATGAAATCTATGCTTTCCGGTCATGAAGCTCCTGAAATATGGGCGTATCTTGATGTAGAGGGCTTCGGCAGAATTCCCGTAAGCCATTGGGAAAACACAATCGGACGCTCATCGTCAAGTGATATTGTGATAGATTACCCTACGATTTCACGCTCACATGCCGTGCTGATACGCGACGAGAATAAGCGTTGGACTATTTCGGATTTTGATTCAAAGGGCGGAGTTACCCTTAACGGGAAACCCGTAAACGGAACTGCGGCAGTTGCTGCGGGAAGTACACTCATGTTTTCCGACGTTAAGGCTAAATTTCTGGTGACACGCCAAAGCCGCTCTCAAAAAGATACAAATAAAAAGGTAGCGCGTATACTTCGCCCTGTGCATACCTTGATTTTGCTCAGTCTGTTTATGTTCTTGGCCGCTGCGGAATTAATTTCCGGCGGTGTGGTGGATAAAACATCAGTTTTCGTGTGCTTTGGCGGTCTTTGCGTACTGCTGTGGGGTTATTATGCTGTGATGCGCATATTGGTCAAAACCGGAATTGAGGTGGAAATGCTTGCTTTTTTCTTGTCGACCATAGGATTTTCCGTGGCGGCATCCTCTGATCCGGGCGAGCTTTATAAACAATTTTTTGCATTCTTACTTGGCTTTGGGCTGTTTGTGCTGATTGGCTGTTTTCTCCGCGATCTCAAGCGCGCAATGTCTGTGAAGCTGTACGTTATGATATTTGCAGTCGGACTGCTGTTTTTCAATTTAATATTCGGTAAGACAATAAACGGTGCGAAAAACTGGATCTCGTTAGGCGGCATCTCTCTGCAGCCGTCAGAAATTGTCAAAATCGCATTCGTGTTTATCGGCGCAGCAACGCTTGACATTCTGCTCACACGAAAAAATCTGGCTTACTTCATCGGATTCTCCGGCGTTTGCATAGGTGCATTGGCACTGATGGGGGATTTTGGCACTGCGGCGATATTTTTCGCTGCATTCATCGTGATAGCCTTCATGCGTTCGGGAGATTTTGCCACAATTGCGCTCATATGCGCCACAGTTGTATTCGGAATAATGCTGGTTATAAAATTCAAGCCGTATGTTGCACGCAGATTTGCCGTTTGGGGGCATGCATGGGAGCATGCGTATGATTCCGGCTATCAGCAGACCCGCACAATGTCGGCGGCGGCAAGTGGCGGTGTCTTCGGAGTTGGCGTGGGAAACGGCTGGCTGAGAAATGTCGTGGCGGCCGACACCGATCTGGTGTTTGGCGTAGTTTGTGAGGAATGGGGAATCATAATAGCTTTAATTTCCGTAATCGCCATATGTGCATTGGCGGCTTTTACGGTCAAAAGTGCTGCAAATGCCCGTTCTTCGTTTTATGTAATTGCGGCTTGCGCGGCTGTGACCATGATGGTGGTTCAGACTATTCTTAATACTCTTGGCTCGGTTGATTTGCTTCCGCTCACAGGCGTTACATTTCCGTTTGTATCCAACGGCGGCTCAAGTATGCTTTCGTCATGGGGGCTGCTGGCGTTTGTCAAGGCGGCCGACACTCGTCGAAATGCCAGCTTTGCAGCCGCCCGTGAGAGCTTCAAGGTTCGCATACAGGGCGGAGAGGTTTCATCGGCAGCGAATTTTTCGGCGGCTGAGCCTGCTGTTGAAAATAAAATCGGGCGCAGTGAATATGATTTCAGCAAGCTGGGACAGATTGCCGAAAGAATAAGAATCAAATTGATTGATGCAGGTGTAATAAAGCCCGTGGAGAATATTGACTATACTGAAAATTACAATGTCAACGAATCGGAAAAGCTTGAGAATGAGCGCACAAATGCCAACACAAATTCACAGGATAAAATGCATTCCGAACCTTCGCAGGATAATGCGAAAAATGATTTGTCACGCACAAATTCGGAACCGAACCAGTCAGACAGTGTGCTTACAGGTAAATATACGGATGCATTTGACAATGCCGATGATGGAGATTCCTATATCGGCAAAAGACGCAGATATTGAGCAATAAAGTGAGGCGAAGTTCAGCATGAAAAAAGTTCGTAACCGCGCGTGGAGCGTGTTGGTTATTATATTGGCTCTCATGATAGGGGTTAGTTATTTTACATTCCGATTTTTTACTGAGGGCAATGACTGGGTGAATTTTTCCGCAAATAAACACATATATTCTAACGGAGTGCTTATAGGCGGGGCAATCTATGACAGCAACGGAGAACCGTTGGTTCACACGGTTGACGGTAAAAGAAAATACAGTGAAAACAAAAATGTAAGATGTGCTACAATGCATATAATCGGCGATAAAAAAAGTAATATTTCCACATCGCTGCAAAAAGTATATGCCGATGAGCTTATGGGGTATAACCTTATCAACGGTATGTACTCTGTAGACGGCACCGGCAAAAAGCTTTACACCACTTTAAATTCTGATGTATGTGCCGCGGCATATCAGCAGCTTAAGGGAAAGAAAGGCACAGTCGGGGTTTACAATTACAAGACGGGGGAAATAATCTGTCTGGTGAGCACACCGACCTATGACCCCGAAAATCCCCCAAAAATCCAGTCGGGAGATAATGCGTACGACGGAGTTTATATCAACCGCCTGCTTTCATCAAAATTCACGCCGGGTTCAGTTTATAAGCTGATTACTTCTGCGGCAGCTATTGACACTGTCGATGATATATTTGAACGTACATTTACTTGTAAGGGTGAAACAGTTGTTAACGGTCAAACCATTAAGTGCTCGGGTACACACGGCAAACAGAATTTTCAACAGGCACTCAAAAACTCCTGCAATGTTGCATTTGCTGAAATATCAGTGCTTGTCGGCTGGGAAAATATGACCGCATATGCTCAAAAAGCCGGTATAACCCAAAGTCATGACGTGAGCGGAATCAAAACGATAAAGGGGAGTATCCCGACATCGGGCGAGAAAAATGAGCTGGCATGGACGGGAATCGGTCAGCACACAGATGAAGTTAACCCGTTTGCAATGATGCGTTATGTCGGTGCGATTGCCAACGGCGGTGTGGTTCAGGAACCGTATTTAGTGAAAAAAATTACTACGTCAGGTGGAATGCGCACATCATTTATGCTTAATAAAAACACTACACGCTGCCTGAGCGAATACACTGCCAACACCCTTGCGAAGATGATGCGCTTTAATGTGACAAACGGCTACAATGATAAAAATTATCCTGAGGGAATGGAATTTTGTGCTAAAACAGGTACGGCAGAGCTTGACGGAAATCAGAAATCACATGCATGGTTTGCCGGGTTCTGTCAGAATGAAAAATATCCGTATGCCTTTGTGGTGTGTGTGCAGAATGGAGGAAGCGGAAAGGCTGTTGCGGGAAAAATAGCCTCAAATGTTATGGCCGAGGTCAAAAATCAGGTTGATAACAAAAGATAAGGCGGATACTGCATTAAATTAAGCATAAAAAGAATGATGACGATTCATTAGTTAAATTTGATAAAAAGTATTGACAAATTTGGGTTTGAGGTGTATTATATAAAAGCATTATTTGATTTAACTTTCTGTATATAGCTTTTTAAGGCGGTTGGTTTTATATGAATTATCTGTCGGATAAGTCGGACAATGAACTTATAAGCCTTGCCGTTTCCGGTGATCAATCAGCTTTTGCCTGCCTTTTTGGACGATACAGTTCACTGATTCATTCTATGGCTGTGGCTAAAAGCCGGCTTTGCGGGTGTGATATAGTGGATGATTTGTGTCAGGAGGCAGCTATCGGTCTGCTGAATGCCGTGAAAAGCTATGATCCCTCCAAGGGTGCAGAATTCAGAACGTATGTTGAAACTTGTGTGGAGAATGTATTGATTTCGGCGGTGCGTTCTTATGTGAGTCATAAAAATCAGCCGCTTAATGATCATAAGGAACTTAATGATTCGGAAATTTCGGGCAGTGTGGTTTCATATGGTTTGTCGGGTGCTTCGGGAGATCCGCAGGAATTTATGGCAGAGAGTGACAGCTTTGACAGATTGATGGACAAAATTTCGCTTAGTCTGACCGATCTGGAAAAAAATGTGCTTAATATGCGCATCTGCGGTTATTCTTACGAAGAAACGGCCGATAAGCTCGGCATAGGGGTAAAGTCAGTAGATAATGCGATTCAAAGAGTAAGGCAAAAAATGAAATCGTTACGGTGATTATCCGTTGGCACTGATTCCAATTTTTTCTTTATTGGTTAGAAATGTCCTTGTAGCTTAATTAAACAGAAGCGTTGCAATTGTATTTTTTGCAAAGGTAGCGGTGCAATTCCGCTCTGGGGCAATCATTTATTTTCTCAAAAGCGAGGTTATTACAATGTACGAAGACAAAACTCTCAGATGCAAAGACTGCGGTAATGAATTTGTATTCACAGCAGGCGAGCAGGAATTCTATGCAAGCAAGGGCTTTGAAAATGAACCGCAGCGTTGCAAAGAGTGCCGCACAGCAAGAAAGAATGCAGGTAAGCAGCAGCACGAGATGTACACAGCGACATGTGCCTCCTGCGGCGGCGAAGCAAAGGTTCCCTTTAAGCCCAGCGAGGGTCGTCCTGTTTACTGCAGCGAGTGCTTTGCAAAGATGAAAGAAGAATAATTCATATATATAATATAAGTTTATACTTTTTGACATTTTTGGCTTTGCAAAAAATCACCTTGGATTAATTTCAAGGTGATTTTTTTTGATAAAAAAATAATAGGGCTTGTTCGGTGCAAATACTTGTCGGCAGCAACAATTGCAAAAAATCTATTGAAATCATATATGTATATATGGTATAATAACCATTACATGACATTATTCAAATGCAAAAACAAAGGAAGAAGAACAGATGCTTGAAATTAAAAATTTGTCTTACACCACATCGGAAGGCAAAACTATACTCAAAAATATAAATTTATCTGTAGATGAGAAATTTGTCGCAATAACCGGTCCTAACGGCAGTGGTAAATCCACCATGGCGAAAATTATTGCGGGGATTATCACTCCTACCGAGGGCAGAATTATCCTTGACGGTATTGACATAACTGACATGTCGATAACTGAGCGCGCCAATAACGGCGTGAGCTTTGCGTTTCAGCAGCCGGTCAGGTTTAAGGGCATAACTGTGCGCGATATAATTTCAATTGCGGCGGGGCGTGATGTGTCCTTTGACGAAGCATGTGAATATCTCTCGGAGGTTGGTTTGTGCGCTCGTGAATACATCACCCGCGAAATTAACGATTCTCTATCGGGCGGCGAGCTTAAGCGCATTGAAATCGCCACAGCCTTTGCACGTTCGACAAAGCTGACTATATTTGATGAGCCTGAGGCGGGCATTGATTTGTGGAGCTTCCAAAGTCTCATCAAGGTGTTTGAGAGAATGTATGAGCAGACCAACGGCAGCATTCTTATCATTTCTCATCAGGAGAGAATACTCTCTTTTGCCGAAAAAATCATACTGCTCTCGGCGGGCGAAATTGCGGCAGTCGGCTCAAAGGAAGATATTCTGCCCAAGCTGCTCGCCGCAAACGAAGCATGTAATTGCAGAAAGGCGGTAAACTGATTATGAGCGATTTGAAAATCAGTACGGAACAGCAGGATATGCTGAGTAAAATAAGCGTGATGGCGGATAATCTTACCGGTGCATTCAGTCTGCGCGTGGACGGAAGCTCCTACGCAAAGGGTTCGAGCGAAAATGTAAAAATCATTGCCAAAGCCGACCTCCCGGGCATTGACATTCGTATCAAGGCCGGCACAAAGGGCGAGAAAATCCACATCCCCGTCATTCTCACACAGACCGGTATTAAGGATTTGGTGTATAACGATTTCTATATAGGTGACGATTGCGATGTTACCATAGTCGCAGGCTGCGGAATCCACAACTGTGGCAGCGAGGAAAGCTCACACGACGGAATTCACTCCTTCCACATCGGCAAAAATTCCCGCGTTATTTACTTGGAAAAGCATTACGGTGAAGGCGGAAACGGTAAAAACGTGATGAACCCCACTACCATAGTCGAAATTGACGAGGGCGGTTATATGGAAATGGACACAGTTCAGATTCAGGGGGTTGATAACACTATCCGCACAACCAAAGGTAAGCTGGCAGACAAGGCTACGCTTAAAATAACAGAAAGAATAATGACCGATGGCGAGCAGTATGCCGAAACACATTTTGATGTTGACCTTAACGGCGTGGATTCCGGCGCACATGTTATCTCACGTTCGGTTGCGAGAGATAAATCCAGGCAGCTTTTTATTTCCAATGTAAACGGCAATAATAAATGCATGGGTCACACCGAGTGCGACGCAATCATTATGAACGAGGCTTCAGTGAGCGCTGTACCTAAAATCAGTGCCAATTCTACCGATGCTTCATTAATTCACGAAGCGGCAATCGGCAAGATTGCGGGCGACCAGCTTATCAAGCTGATGACGCTGGGGCTAACCGAAAAAGAAGCAGAAGAGCGCATAATAAACGGATTTATTAAATAAGTCAATGCACATTCTGTGAGTTATGTGTATTGACTTATGAGCAAAATCATGTATAATATGATTTGTAATAAAAATTGAATATTTCCTTATCAAGAGTGACGGAGGGTTCAGGCCCTGTGAAGTCCGGCAACCTGCCAATTTTTTAGTTGGGTAAGGTGCCAATTCCTGCGGCAAATGCGCCGAGAGATGAGGGGGTTAAGGCAAATATTTTCCCCGACATCTTGAGATGTCGGGATTTTTTTATTGCGATAGATTATATTTTTATCAAAAGAAAGGAACGGTAAAAATGGCAAATTATCTTTTTACTTCCGAGTCAGTGACTGAAGGTCATCCCGACAAGGTTTGCGACCAGATTTCAGACGCGGTGCTTGACGCAATTCTTGAGCAGGATCCGAATGCTCATGTTGCGTGTGAGACTACTGTTACAACAGGTTACGTTTCAATCATGGGAGAAATTTCCACCGAGTGCTATGTTGACATTGCCAAGATTGCCCGTGAGGTTATCTGCGATATAGGCTATAACTGTGCGGAGGCGAGCTTTGACGGCAAGACATGCGCTGTTGTCACGTCAATTGATGAGCAGTCGCCTGACATTGCAATGGGCGTTAATAAGTCCAACGAGGTGCAGAACGGCCTGAGCGACAGTGAAATTGACATGATAGGTGCAGGCGACCAGGGAATGATGTTTGGCTTTGCTTGCGATGAAACAGAGGAGCTTATGCCCATGCCGATTTCCCTTGCACACAAAATGGCAAAGAAGCTTGCAGACGTGCGCAAAGACGGCACTCTTGATTATCTCCAGCCCGACGGCAAGACGCAGGTCACTGTCGAATACGATGAAAACGGCACTCCCGTTAGAATCCACACAGTTGTTCTGTCAACTCAGCATTCCGAGAGCGCGTCGCTTGAGCAGATCCGCGAGGACGTAATCAAGCACGTAATCATGCCCACACTGCCGGCAGATTTGGTTGATGATAATCTCAAAATATTCGTCAATCCCACAGGGCGTTTTGTGGTGGGCGGACCTCAGGGCGACTCCGGTCTGACCGGCAGAAAGATTATCGTTGATACATATGGCGGATATTCACGTCATGGCGGCGGAGCTTTCTCGGGCAAGGATCCGACAAAGGTTGACCGCTCGGCAGCATATGCGGCGAGATATATCGCAAAGAATATCGTCGCGGCAGGTCTGGCAAAAAAATGCGAGATTCAGATAGCCTATGCAATCGGCGTTGCACATCCTGTTTCGATTTTTGTTGATACATTCGGCACAGGGAAGGTCGCTGACAGCGTGATTTCCGAGGCAGTAGGCAAGGTGTTTGATTTGCGCCCCGCAGCAATCATCCGCGACCTCGACCTGCGCCGCCCGATTTATCGTCAGGTGGCGGCATACGGTCACATGGGAAGAACCGATATAGACCTTCCGTGGGAGAAGACAGATAAGGTTCAGGCATTGCTCGACGCTGTGAAGTAGTTTTTGATACAATATATGAAAAACCTCTGTGAAATTAATTTTCATAGAGGTTTTTTCATATGCGGTAAAAAATGCGCGTAAATTATCATATAAAAATTTTTTGTAAGGATTGATACGATATGATAATTCCTCGTCCGTTGACAGCAGGAGATAAGGTTGCAATAGTAGCACCGTGTTCGCCTGTCAAGGCAGAATTGATAGCCCCCGCCGCCAAATTTATTGAAAGTCTCGGCTATGTTCCCGAACTGTTTCCATCGTGCTTCTGCGAGCGCGGCTATCTGGCAGGTGATGATTGCAGACGCGCCTCAGACATCAATCAAGCGTTTGCTGACCCGAAAATTCGCGGAATTATCGCAATTCGCGGAGGATACGGCGGCGCAAGGCTTGCAAATTATCTGAATTATGATATAATTAGAGCGAATCCTAAGGTATTCTGCGGCTTCAGTGATGTTACCGTGCTTCACATCATGCTGAATAAATTCTGCAATCTTGTGACCTTTCACACCCCGATGCCGTCAAATACCTTGATGTGCGGAGATGACTTCAGCCGCCAATGCTTCGCTGATATACTGCGAGGGAATTATCCGCAAAAACTTATAAATTGCTCGGGCGATATTGAGTGTATATGCGGCGGTAGGGCAGAGGGGATACTGACAGGCGGAAATCTCACAGTAATTTGCTCGACGGTGGGAACTCCGTATGAAATTGAAGCCCACGGACGCATACTTTTTCTTGAGGATGTGGGTGAAGAAGCGTATGCGGTTGACAGATGCCTGATACACCTGCGTGACAGCGGAATTCTCAAACGATTCAGCGGCATTATACTCGGCACATGGCAGAATTGTATGCCCTGCGACCAGCTGCAGGAATTGTTTGATGAAATATTAAAGCCGCTGAATATTCCCGTATTGCGCGGTCTGCAATGCGGTCACGGCACTCCTTCTATATCGATTCCGCTGGGTATGACTGCCGAAATCCGCGCACAGGCGAATAAATGTGAAGTATATTTAAAAGGTGAATTTAGAAATGACACATCACGATCTTGCCCAAAAAATACTCGATGAAATACACCGTGTTGACGGTGTAATTTCTATTATATACAAAGATTTTGACACTAACCTGATTCCTTTTCAATTTGCACCCGATTATGTAATGCCGGCTGCAGATATGATAAAAATTCCTATTTTGCTCGCCGCATTGATGCGGGTTGAGGAGGGCGCTTTTAATCTGGAAAACTGCGTGATTGTTCCGGACTTGTGGATCTCTCCCGATTCGGTAGCCTTTGAGCGCGGTTCCATGTCTTATTCCATTGATGAGCTGCTTAGCTGGATGATAATCGCCGACGAAGACACTCCTGCTAACATGCTTATCGAGCTTCTCGGATACGATTATATCAATAGCTGCTGCCGAAAATTCGGAATGAGTCATACCTCAATTGTATGCCATCTGGGTCAAAACGATTTGCCGGGAGATGATTACCGCAATGTCACTTGTGCGCAGGATATGCTGACGTTTTTTGAAAATATCTACCGCAATCACGGTCTCAGCCGCTGGCTGTGTGAGTATGCGGGGCGTTTGTTCCTCAGGCAGCGCGATTGCAGCGGATTCATGCGCTATATCTGCGATGATATTTATGTCGGTCGCAAATCGGCGGAAATGCCGACGGCAGGGCACGAGGCGGGAATTTTTTATTTGAGATATGTAGATTATTTTTTGGCGATTTTTGTATCAGGCGCGACAGACGATGTAAAACACAAGCTTGAAATAAAAAAAATGCGCGGCAGAATCGCTAACATGATTTACAATTATTATTTAGAGCGCGAGGAGCATATTCACAAACTGCCATACAATCCAAATGCAAAATACAGCGAGAACAGGTATTGATAAATCCGAGAAAAGTATCACAAATTAATAGAATAGTATAAGACTTTGCCTGATAATCAGTGCTATAATTTAATCATAAACATAGTCGAAAATCTTTTAAATATAATTAAAAAAATATCAAAAATGACAGAAATTTTACAAAGGATGGTATCTTTATGAAAAAGACAGATATTTCATTGCGAGGTAAAATTATTTATTCGGTTTATCTTCGCAATCACACTGAGGAAGGCACATTCAGCGCGCTGGAGAGCGATCTGGACAGAATTAAGGCTTTGGGAACTGATATTATCTGGCTGCTTCCGATTCATCCCATCGGCGTTATTAATAAAAAGGGAGAACTGGGCTGCCCGTATTCTATCCGTGACTACAGGGGAATTAATCCCGAATATGGAACACTTGACGATTTCAAGCATCTCGTTGATGAGATTCATGCGCGCGGAATGCTGTGTATCATTGATGTTGTATACAATCACACATCTCATGATTCTGTGCTGAGAGCGGAACACCCTGAATTTTTCTTTAAGAAGGATGATGGCAGCTTTGGCAATCGTTACGGTGACTGGACAGATGTAATTGATCTCGATTATAGTAATGCTGAACTGTGGGATTACCAGATTGATACGCTGAAAATGTGGGCGGAAATCGTGGACGGATTCCGCTGTGATGTGGCTTCCTGCGTCCCTGCTGAATTCTGGGAGCGCGCAGTGGAAGAGGTTGCCAAAGTGAACCCCGGCGCAATTTGGCTGGCCGAGTCAGTGTATACAGGTCATGTTCAATTTGCTCGTGAATGCGGGTACCCGGTGGCAACCGATTCAGATTTGTATCGTGCCTTTGATATGGAATATCCCTATGATGTGCAGGATTATTTTGACCGCTATGTAAAGGGCGAGGGCACCCTGAGCGCATATATGAACATGCTTACATATCAGGAGCATATATTCACTTCAGACTACATTAAAGTCAGATTTCTCGAGAATCACGATACTCAGCGAGCAAGCAAGCTTTTCCCCGATACCGAGCAAATGCTCAACTGGCTGGCATTTGTTTACTTCCAAAAAGGCACAACAATGCTTTACGGCGGACAGGAGTGGCAGAATCAGGAGTATTGCACGCTCTTTGATAAGGCTGTGTTCGACAGAAGCGCAGAAAAGGATATAACGCCTTATATGATTAAACTTGGTGAAATCAAAAAGCGTATGTTCCCCGTAGACGCTGATTTTTCAGCAAGTGCGAATGACGAAACGAACATAGTTACTGCATATCTGAGCAAAAAAGATGTGAAAATCGTCGGCGTGTTCAGTATGAAGTGCAATTCCGGTGAGGTCAGCGTAAATGCTCCCGACGGCGAATATATCGAGGAGATAAGCGGCGAAGAAATTACAGTAAGCGGCGGCAAAGTAAAATGCAGCGGAAAACCGATTATATTTAAAGTAAATTAAAATATGAACCCCGCCCCGATTATGACATCAGATTGTCAAAATCGGGGCGGGGTTTTGTTTATTTATTTGTTAATTCCGTATTCCTCACGGACGAATTTTTCCAGCACGGCAAGGCTTCTTTCCACCTTTTCGGTGTCAATGCAGTATGCCATGCGGAAGTATCCGGGACAGCCGAAGTCATCAGACGGCACAAGAATCAGGTCATAATTCTTTGCCTTCATACAAAATGCCTTTGCGTCATCCTCCAATGCCTTTGGGAAGATATAAAAAGTTCCGCCGGGCTTGACTACGGTGAAACCAAGCTCCACCAGCTTATTGTAAATCAGATTCATGTTTGTCTCGTATACAGATAAATCACTTGTCTGCTCCAATACCTGTGAAACTGCAAGCTGAATAATTGACGGCGGGCAGTTGTGACCGATACCGCGGCTTATCTGACCGCACATGACGGCAATTATATCCGCGTCGGTTGCGCTTGGGTTTACGGCGATATATCCGATTCTCTCACCCGGAAGGCTGAGACTTTTTGAATAGGAATAGCATGAAAGCGTGTTGCTGTAGAATTTTGAAACATAGGGGGAATCGACACCGTCAAACACAATTTCACGATAAGGCTCATCGCTTATAAGGAATATGTCATGACCATATTCTTCCTGCTTGCGGCGAAGAATATCGGCGAGGCGTGTTATTGTCTCTGTGGAATACACAATGCCGGAGGGATTGTTGGGAGTGTTTATCAGAACAGCCGCAACCTTTTCATTGAGCATAGCTTCAAAGGCTTCAAAATTTATCTGAAAATTTTCAGTATTTGCGGGAACGACCTTGAGAACTGCGCCGGTTTGATTAACATAAGGGTTGTATTCAGGGAAATACGGGGCGAAAGTGATCACCTCGTCACCCGGCTGAGTGACGCAGCGCAATGCATGAGCCACAGCACCGGCCGCGCCCGAAGTCATAAATATATGTTTGCTCTCGTAATTCATTCCGAATCTGTCGTTCAGACTATGCGCAACAGACTTTCGCACCGATTCAATGCCGAGCGACGGGCTGTAGCCGTGAACAGTTACAGGATTGCTGTTTTGCAGCAAGTCTATCATAGTGCTGTTAAAATCCGGTGGGCAGGGAACGCTTGGATTGCCCAAGCTGTAATCGAATACATTTTCGTATCCGATTTCCTTACCTCTGGCGGTGGCGTATTCGCTGAGCTCACGTATGACTGACTTTTTTTGAAGCATTTGCTTGTATGATTGATTTATCATTGTAAAGCCTCCTGTGGAGTTGAATTTATTTATTTATTGGGCTTAAGTTTTAATACCGCAATTTCCGGGCGGTTGCAGAATCTTATGGGTAAAGGATAATTGCCCAGCCCGCTTGTTATGAACATGCGCTTGCCGTTTTTTTGGTACATGCCCTTAATACGGTTTCCCGATAATTCGGGGAATAAACCGCCGTCGGGAGTGTAGACCGCACCGACAAACGGCAGACGAATCATTCCTCCGTGAGTATCGCCGCAGAGCGACAGGTCAATACCAAACGAGGCAAATTTATCAAAGTTTTGTATGTGAGCCAGCAGTATGCTGTATCGCTCACTGTCGGGTTCAAATTTGTTGGCGAGGTCAAATGTCGGAGTGTAGTAGACATTGGTAATGCCGTAGAGGTGAAGTGAGGTGTCGTTTATGGTTACAACTTCATCTTTATAATTCAGTACATTCACACCGCTTTCGCTCAAAGCTTCCGAGAAAGACTTTTTTAAATCATGCTCTCCGTTGACATAATAGACAGGAGCGATTTCGGTTAACTTTGTAAGCAGATTTTGCGCAGTTTCTTCACCGTTAGAGTCGTTTGATGTGTACATATCGCCTGTAACGGTGATTATGTCGGGTTTTTGCCTCTTGATTTCAGCAATCAGATTAGCATTGTTCCTGCCGAAAGAAGCACTGTGCAAATCAGAAATATGTACTATGGTGATTTCAGAATTTATTCTGTCATCGTGAACAATTTCAGTGTGGACGCTGATCGTGAAATTGTTGAACCACCAAATAAAGCACAATATTAAAATTATCAGGGTCAATTTGAACGGTGTGCGCTTTTTATCTGTTGATTTTTTCTCGAAATGCTGTTGATTCATAGTAATTCTCCTTAAACAATCCACTGTATTATGATAACTAGTACAGATAGAGAATACACCATAAAAATGAATTTGTCAATATTTTGCAGCTGAGATTAATAAAAATTTATGCAATGGGGTGCTGGGCTATGTAATCGTCGAGAATCTGCGCGGCCTCTGCAACCAGCTCGGCGCAGGGACGTTTTTTGTAATATTCAGCGGTTCGCGGAGAGGCATTTGGTGAGGATTTACCACTGCCGAGACCGAGCAGCTCACGGCATATTATTGAGCCGTTGCTGCTGCGGTATGCCTCGGCGAGCTGTTGGATTCGTGCGTAATGCTCTGATTTTGCCATGCTGTCTTTTGGCGTGTCGGCGGTGTACAGCATGCCGGCTGCCATAAACATGCCTGAAACAGCGCCGCAGACCTCACGCATTCTGCCCATGCCGCCGCCGAACGAGGAAGCTATGCGAACAGCAGTGTCAAATTCGATGCCTGTTACGTCGCAGAACGCACCAAATACTGCTTGAGAGCAGTTATAGCCCTGCATGAATAATTCTCTGGCTTTTTCTGAATGTGTCATATTAAAAACCTCTTTAAAATAATCTGTTATAAATGAAGACTTTAACTATTATATCAGATAAATCCGTAATACTCAATTATTTTAAAAAATATATTTGAATTTAATATTATTAAAAATATTGAATTATTATTGGAAGTGGTAATTTGAATTTTATATACACCCTCATTTCGTCGTTGCTCTCAATTAGTATGATGGTTATTATTTCAGTATTTACAAAGAGAATGCGCGGCTCATCGGTTATTTTTTCAGTTTTCGCAGGGATAATCATATTTAGCTGTGTGAAGGGGATATTTGCGGAATGCGGGTGGGGATTTGCCGCTCTGTTCGGGGTGAAAATCGGCATAGCGGTGCAGGTCATATTGTTTGCGGCGGGGATGTTTTTTTTTCGCGCGCTTGCCTATGATAATAGTTCTGACGTAAAAGAAAGCCGCCTGCCAGGCTTTTGCGCGCTGACCTGCTTCGCATTGGGCAAAGGTATGCTTAGGGACTATGCAATTCTGTTTGGCGCAAAATTTTATATATTTGGCGACGCGGCAGAGTTTGCGTTTATCGCACTGTCGCTCGGATATATAAGCAGCCAATCGGGCGGAAATAAATCTGCAGTAACAGTCGCGGAAGCCTCGTTAATACTGATTATTAGAACGATAGCTGTTATGATTTACCGCAGCGCATCTCCGGCGGAAAATGAATTCGCTGCGCTTGTTCTGCTGCTTATGGGCATGGCGGGATTTATTTGCGAATTTGCGAGCGCATTTAGTGAAAAGCGGGATATTTCCGCTGTCGGACTGGCCGCAGGAGTGACGATTTCATTTTGCATAAGCTCAATTTCTTAAATTTTAATGTGCAAACAGACATATTTTTTTTATATAGGTTTAAAATAATTTTAGAAATGAGGAGTTGACAAAACAAACATAAAAAGGTAATATAGAATAGATAATGTGTTCGGATTTATATGCTGCGGCAAATTACTGAGATAAAATCTATTTTGGTTGCTTTGTCAACCTTTGCTTAATATGAGCCGTAATCGGCTGTCGACCGCAGCAGTTTTAGTTTGCTATAATGTCATCGATATGTGGACTCAGTTGTTTTGACGGATTTTAGTCATACTTACATCTGAATCGATTGATAACGGCAGAATGTGTTCGGATAAAAAATCAAATCAAGCAATGCGGCAAAGCCTGTTTCGCTCGTATCATTAATATTGGGTGATTCGGGCTGATGGCTGTTACATTGCAGTGTGTAAAAAAATTTAAACGGAGGACTTTTTGTGCAGCAAAATAACAACAGCAATATTAAAAAGAATCGTAAAAATACAGGTCATGAAGATTTGCACGGAGTGAATAAATATTCGGCGATTTTACCCGGAAAAACTCAGAATTCGTCAGATAATGCGTCAGGTGAGCGGAACGTCCGCTCAAGCGGTATATACAGAAAGAATCGTCAGAATTACGGAAGCAAGAGCGGATTTAAGAATTACCAGTACAGGCAGGACGCAGCGTCCGAAAAAGAACCCGTAGTTCAGGAGGTAAACGTAAGACGCTCCGGGAGCTATCGAAATAGTTATCAGAATGGCTATCAGAATAATTATCATAAGAAAAATTATCAGCGTTCCCCGCGCCAGCCGGTTGACGAACCTAAGCTCCCTGTGAAAATCTCATTTATAGGCGGTTTGAATGAAATCGGCAAAAACATCACTATGTTTGAGTACGGTGATGATGCAATCGTCGTTGACTGCGGTATGGCTTTTCCCGATGATACTATGCTCGGTGTAGATTTGGTTATTCCGGATTTTACCTATCTGGAAAATAATAAAGAAAAAATCAGGGGTATTTTTCTCACTCACGGACATGAGGATCATATAGGCTCACTGCCGTATCTTCTTCGCAAGAT
>JAQXFQ010000031.1 GCA_029005175.1 Bacillota bacterium | reverse complement strand
ATACCGTAGGCACTTCAACGCTCATTGCCAGAATGACCAGCGACATGAACCAGGTGCAGTCGGGCGTTAATCTTACTCTGCGTCTGCTGCTGCGCTCTCCGTTTGTGGTATTTGGCGCGATGATAATGTCATTTACAATAGATTTTAAAACCGCGCTTACATTTCTCGTTACAATTCCGCTGCTGTCGATCGTGGTATTCGGCATAATGCTGATTTGTATTCCGCTCTATAAAAAGGTGCAGAACAAGCTGGACGCTGTGCTCAGCACGACCCGCGCCAATCTGACCGGTGTGCGTGTAATACGCGCGTTCTGCCGAGAGGACGAGGAAATTAATAAATTTGAGCAGCAAAATGAGGAGCTGACAGAGGCGCAGAAATTCGTTGGAAGGATCTCCGCACTGATGAATCCTGTGACTTATGTCATTATAAACTTCTCTATAATAGTGCTTATCTACATCGGCGCAATACGAGTTGAGCAGGGCATAATTACACAGGGCTTGGTGATTGCGCTGTATAATTACATGTCTCAGATTCTGGTGGAGCTGATAAAGCTTGCAAGCCTTATAATAAGCGTGACCAAATCGGTTGCGTGCGGCAACAGGATTCAAGCTGTGCTGGAAATCAAGCCGGGGATGGACGCTCCTGAAAATCTGACAGTGAAAAAGCAGGAGAGCGAATATGCGGTAGAATTTCGCCACGCGGATCTGTGCTACAAAAATGCGGGCGCAAACTCTCTCACCGATATAAATTTCGCTGTCAAAAAGGGCGAGACAGTGGGTATAATCGGCGGTACAGGCTCAGGCAAGACTTCGCTGGTAAACCTTATACCGCGTTTTTATGACGTGGCTCAGGGCGAGGTGCTTGTGGATGGAATTAACGTAATGGACTATCCGCTCGAAACGCTTCGCAATAAAATCGGTGTAGTTCCTCAGAAAGCGGTACTTTTCAAGGGCACGATACGCGAGAATATGCAGTGGGGAAAATCAGATGCGACAGACGATGAAATAAACAGTGCGATTGCAGTCGCGCAAGCGTCCGAGGTGGTTGCAGGCAAGGAAGGCGGTCTGGATTATGAAATCGCTCAGGGCGGTAAAAATCTCTCGGGCGGTCAGCGTCAAAGATTTACCATTGCCCGCGCTTTGGTAAAAAAGCCTGAAATTCTTATTTTAGACGACAGCGCGTCGGCTCTCGATCTCGCCACAGACGCGGCTTTGCGCAAGGCGATAAGCAATATGCCCGGGAAGCCTACTGTATTTATAGTATCTCAGAGAGCCGCTTCGATTCAGCATGCGGACAAGATAATCGTTCTGGATGACGGCAAAATTGCCGGAATTGGAAAGCATGACGAGCTGCTCAGGGAATGCGAAGTCTACGCCGAAATATACAACTCTCAGTTTAAGCAGGAAGACAGGGGTGAGTGCAGAAATGAACAATAAAAAGAACAAATCGACAGTTTCAAAGGTGCTTTATTATATAAAGAAATACCGAATATGGATGGTGATTTCCATAATATTTGCCGCCGTATCGGTCGGGCTTACACTCTATGTTCCGATACTGATAGGCCACGCGATAGACTATATCATTGACAAGGGGAATGTGGATTTTGAAAACCTTGTAAGGCTGCTTGCTCAGATAGGAATTGTCACACTCATCACAGCTCTGCTGCAATGGCTGATGAACACCATAAACAACAAGGTGA
This sequence comes from Bacillota bacterium, assembly GCA_029005175.1. Lineage (GTDB taxonomy): Bacteria > Bacillota > Clostridia > Oscillospirales > Acutalibacteraceae > RUG762. The sequence continues at coordinate 1,672 of JAQXFQ010000031.1, read as the reverse complement.
CTTATAATGTTGTGCGTGATGTCCGTGACGAGGCTTTCAAAAAGATTGAAATTCTGCCTTTGAAGTACATTGATTCTCATTCCTACGGTGAAGTAGTCAGCCGAGTTATTGCCGATGTCGATCAGTTTGCTGACGGTCTGCTTATGGGATTCACTCAATTTTTTACAGGCGTGGTCACTATTATCGGCACATTGATATTCATGCTTATCATTCATCCCGGAATAGCTGCGGTTGTGGTTATAATGACCCCGATTTCACTGCTTGTGGCGAGGTTTATTTCCACCCGCACCTACTCGATGTTCAAGCTTCAGTCAGAAACCCGTGGAGAGCAGACCGCGTTTATAGATGAAATGATAAACAATCAGAAGGTCGTGCAGGCATTCGGACATGAGGACGAAGCTATGGAGAAATTCGGGGAAATTAACGGGCGTCTGGAAAAATGCTCCCTGCGCGCAACATTCTTTTCGTCCCTCACCAATCCAAGCACTCGTTTTGTAAATAATATTGTTTACGCGGCGGTTGCCCTTACAGGTGCATTTGCGGCAATCAGCGGCTCTATCACTCCCGGCGGCTTGACCAGCTTTCTCAGCTACGCCAATCAGTACACAAAGCCGTTTAACGAAATATCAGGCGTAATCACCGAATTGCAGAATGCATTGGCGTGCGCGGCAAGAATATTTGAGTTGATAGAAGAAGAACCGCAGGTTTCCGACGAGGGCAACGCCGAGCTGCCTGAAGATGTTGCCGGAAATGTGACAATGCAGAATGTGGAATTTTCCTACACCGATGACCGCAGGCTGATTGAGGATTTAAACCTGAGCGTGAAGCACGGTCAGCGCGTGGCTATAGTCGGTCCTACAGGCTGCGGCAAGACCACACTAATCAATCTGCTCATGCGATTCTATGATGTGAATGACGGCAGCATAAGCGTAGATGGAGCGGACATTCGCAATGTAACCCGAAACAGCCTGCGCCGAAGCTACGGTATGGTTTTGCAGGAAACATGGCTGCAAAACGGCACCATCAGAGAAAATATTGCTATGGGCAGACCTGACGCTTCTGAGGACGAAATCATAGCCGCAGCCAAGGCATCACATGCCCACGGGTTCATCAAGCGTATGCCGCAGGGCTACGATACTGTAATTACCGAGGACGGCGGAAGTCTGTCACAGGGACAAAAGCAGCTTCTCTGCATAGCGCGCGTTATGCTCTGTCTGCCTCCCATGCTGATTCTGGACGAGGCGACCTCATCAATAGACACACGCACCGAGCTGAAAATTCAGGATGCGTTCGCCAAAATGATGAAGGGACGCACAAGCTTTATCGTGGCGCACAGGCTTTCGACTATCCGCGACGCCGACGTGATTCTTGTGATGAAGGACGGTCACATCATTGAACAGGGCAATCATGATGAATTGCTGGCCAAGGGCGGATTTTACGCCAAGCTCTACAACAGCCAGTTTGAGGTGTGATTTGTTAAGGAACAGATATGTTAAATCATAATTTATCTGCGTGACGTCCACTTGAAAATCTTCGATTTTCTCGTTAGTCTTTTTATGGGCTTCGCATTTTTCCTATTGCAAGTTTTTCTTACACTTTAGTTTTGTGGTGGCGTTTGCCCCACAACCCCCCCCAAGCGCGGCCCCCCCCCCCCCCCCAGATGGGCGCCCCC